>VBOF01000318.1 GCA_005877855.1 Nitrospirota bacterium
CATTGCGAGCGACCGTAGGGAGCGTGGCAATCTCTGCCTTGAGATTGCTTCGGGGCTCCACCCCTCGCAATGACAAGAGAAAGGGATTGCTTCGTCGCTGTGCTCCTCGCAATGACAAACCTGCTGACCCCGTCATCCTCGCAATGACACAATGACAGTTATCCCCTTACACGCGATAATAGGAGCGATACCAGGTCACAAAACGATCGATGCCCACATCAATGGGCGTGCTGGGCTTAAAGCCCACATCACGCACTAGGTCATCCACGTCAGCATAGGTCGCGGGCACATCGCCAGGTTGCAGGGGCAGCATGTTCTTCGCAGCCTTGACGCCAAGCTGATTTTCCAGCACCTCAATGAAGCGCATCAGCTCAACCGGTTGGTTATTGCCTATGTTGTAGAGTTTGTAAGGAGCCGCGCTGGACCCCGGATCCGGCGAATCTCCCGACCACTGGGGGTTGGGTTTAGGCTGTTTATCCAGCACCCGGACCATCCCTTCCACGATGTCGTCGATATACGTGAAGTCGCGCCGCATCTTTCCGTAATTAAAGACATTAATTGGCCGGCCCTCAAGGATCGCCTTCGTAAACAGAAACAAGGCCATGTCGGGCCGCCCCCAGGGACCATACACTGTAAAGAAGCGCAGGCCTGTCACCGGCAGGCCGTACAGGTGGCTGTACGTGTGCGCCATCAATTCATTGGCCTTTTTGCTTGCCGCGTAGAGGCTCACGGGGTGATCCACATTGTCATGTACCGAAAACGGCATTTTGGTATTGGCGCCGTAGACGGAGCTGGAAGAAGCAAAGACGAGATGCTTAACACCGAAGTGGCAGCACCCTTCTAGGATATTCGCAAAGCCCAGGAGGTTGCTATCGATGTAGGCGTGGGGATTTTGCTGGGCATACCGCACGCCGGCCTGCGCGGCTAGGTTCACCACGACCTCCGGTTCGTGTTCCTTGAAGAGCCGGGGGATGCCTTCCCGATCGGCCAAGTCTAGCTTATAGAAACGAAAACCCGGCTGTCCTTTCACTTGAGCTAACCGGGCTTCCTTGAGCGTCACATCATAGTAGTCGTTGAGGTTATCCAGACCGAGGACTTGATCTCCTCGAGCCAACAGCCGTTTCGCAAGGTGAAACCCAATGAAACCCGCCACTCCAGTGATCAATACGCGCACGACCGCCTACCCTCGTTCGACGAGCGCATGGCCGTAGCGGAAACGCTCGTAGCGTTCGGTCCACCGCTCCCGCAGTCTGGTCCATCGTCGTTGCAGCCAGTTGCCCCGCACCGTCCGCCCCCACTTGCGGCGAAAGTGCGCCAGGTTCTGTGCGGGATACGCTTTGGATTCGGTGCGCTTGACGGCGTTCTGTGTGATCATCCCGAAGTGGTGGACGAAGGCCGATCCCGTCACCCCAGTGGTGATCTCGGCCCGTTGTGCCCGCCAGAGGAAGTCTGTATCCTCGCAGCCCCCGTAGCTGAACCCTTCATCAAACAGCCCGATCGCATCAAACACGTCCCGCTTGATCAGCATGCAGGCCCCCAGCAGCCCGGGCCGCGTCGCCGTCCTGCAGGCCGCCGTGAATTTGGCAGCGTATTTGTCCAGCTCGTAATCGAGGGGCCCTTCGCGCATCGCCGGGCTCACGATGCCATGCCCGGTTTGTTCCATGAAGTGCAGCAGCGCCGGCAACCATCCCGGCGGCACCACGATGTCATTCGTCAAGATCCCGATCACATCCCCTTTACTGGCCTGGACCCCTTGGTTCCAGGCCTTGGCGCATCCCAGGTTGGTCTCATTGCGAATGACGGTGACGCCGTCTATCGCCTTCAGATACTCCGGCGTGCCGTCGGTGCACGCATTGTCCACGACGATGATTTCACCCACTTTGTCGGGCAGGCGCAGGATGGACTCCAGGCATTGCATCGTGTGCAGCAGTTGGTTGTACACGGGAATGACGAGACTGACGCGGGACAAAGGGATCATACCGACACCGAAGAAGAGAGTGAGGCTTCCTTTCCCAGAAGCAGACCATACGCCGCAATCAGCCGATCCATCATGGCCTCCACCGTGAAGATGGTTTCGACGCGGCTCCGCCCTGACCTGCCCATCGCGACACGCCGGGTTGAATCCTGCAACAGGTTCACAAT
>VBOF01000319.1 GCA_005877855.1 Nitrospirota bacterium
CAGAGATCAAGTGTCACCGGGGGGCTCAGGCCGGGATGTACGGCCTGAGTGAAGATATTCTGGATGGCGCCGGGCGGGAAGACCGCGAGCAGGATTTCCCCGAGTAACCCGCCGAAAAGACCGCCGATCACAACGCAAGCGACCAGGATCCAGGGAGATTTACGCACGCCGTGATCTCGTGTCTTCGGTTTGAGAAAGGCGGTTACGTCGGCGCACTTTACTAGGGAACTTCGCTGGAAGTCAAGCCAAAATCCTAGGCAAACACCAACCCGTATCACTCTGCATTCACCTGTCGCAGCTTGGCCAAAAGCACCAGCCACACAGGGCCGTTCCTGGGGTTCCGCTCCCGACATTGCCTTGACAGTTCCGGCGCGGGTCCGGTAGACTACGAATTCTAAAATCTTTATGATTTTTCAACAAAATAGGGGAATCTGTGCTCAGCACCCTCTCAGCCAAACTTGACGGGATTCTGAAGCGTCTCCGGGGCCATGGCGTCCTGAACGAGGCCACGATTTCCGAGGCCCTTAAAGAAGTGCGCCTGGCGCTCCTCGAGGCTGACGTCCACTTCACGATCGTCAAGGAATTCATCGAGCGGATCCGCGTCAAGGCGATCGGCCAGGAGGTGCAGCAGAGCCTGACGCCTGGGCACCAGGTGGTGAAGATCGTCTGGGAGGAGCTCCGTGCCCTCATGGGACAGGAGCACGCGGGACTGGCTCTCTCCTCCATGCCTCCCACCGTCATCCTGCTGGTGGGCCTCCAGGGTGCGGGTAAGACGACCACGTGCGGTAAGCTGGCGCGGCATTTCAAAGCGCACGGGAGGCGCATTCTCCTGGTGGCGGCCGACCCGCGCCGGCCGGCGGCGGTGGAACAGCTGGTGGCCTTGGGAACGACGCTCGGCGTGCCGGTGCACCACGGCGACGCGCCGCTCCTGGATGCCGTCTCCGTCTGCGTGGACGGGGTCGAGCGGGCCCGCACTCAGGGGTTTGACGTGGCGATTCTTGACACGGGGGGCCGCCTCCACATCGATGATGAGTTGATGAACGAACTGGTGGCGATTCGCGCCAAGGTCTCCCCGCACGAAGTGCTGTTGGTCGCCGATGCGATGATCGGGCAGGATGCGGTCACCATGGCTGAGGAGTTCGACCGGCGCGTGGGGCTGACGGGGGTGATCCTGACCAAAGTGGAGGGGGATGCCCGCGGCGGGGCGGTGCTCTCCATCAAGGCCGTGACGGGCAAGCCGATCAAGTTTCTTGGCTCGGGCGAGAAACTTGACGCCCTGGAACCCTTCCACCCGGACCGGATGGCCTCGCGCATCCTGGGGATGGGTGATGCCGTGTCGCTGATCGAGAAGGCGCAGGAGGTGATCGATCGGGACCAGGCCGAGGCGATGGCCCGGAAGCTGCGCGCAGACACCCTGACGCTCGAGGACTTTCGGGACCAGCTCAAGCAGGTGACCAAGCTGGGCTCCTTGGAGCAGGTCCTTGACCTGTTGCCTGGCGGGCAGCGCTTGAAAGAGCTGACGGCGGACTCGACGCCGGGCCAGGACCAGGCAGTCGGGCGCATGGTGGCGATCATCGACTCGATGACCCCGCGGGAGCGGCGCGATCACACGCTGCTCACTGGCAGCCGCAAGCAACGGATCGCCAAGGGCAGCGGGACCAGCGTGCAGGATGTGAACCGGCTGATCAAACAGTACTTGGAGGCGCGTAAAATGATGAAGATGTTGTCCGGGCGCGGCGGCCGTCAATGGCTCGGCCGGTCGTCGCGGACATTCTCGTAGGAGCTCATACTAACCGTAAAAGAGAAGAGGAGAGGACACACGTGGTGAGACTAAGACTCACGCGAAAGGGCCGTCGGAAGCGGCCCTTCTTTCGAATTGTGGCGGCGGATTCCAGGATGCCGAGAGACGGGCGGTACATCGAACTCCTGGGCACGTACGACCCATTGAAGTCGCCCGCTGCCGTCGCGCTCAAGCAGGAGCGGGTGATGGAATGGCTGAAAAGAGGCGCGCAACCATCGGTCACGGTCCAGAACCTGCTGCGCAAGGCTGGCGTGCTGAAGCAGTCGAAGGTGGCGCCCGCCAAAGCTTAGGTGACATCCTGGTCTCCGCATCCTGCCAGGAGGTGCGGCGATGGACGATCTCAAGGCGCTGATCGAACACATGGCGAAAGCCCTGGTGGATAAACCGGATGCTGTGTCTGTTCAGGAAACGGATGGAGAGAAAACGACGATCATCGAGCTTCGGGTGGCGCAAGATGACCTGGGCAAGGTGATCGGGAAACAGGGACGCACGGCGCGCTCGATGCGGACGATCTTGAATGCGGCTGGAACGAAGTTGGGGAAGCGATGCGTGCTGGAAATCCTGGAATAGACACACGCCCGTTGGTGACGATCGGGAAGGTCACGCGGGTGCACGGGCTGTGCGGAGAGGTCAAGGTGCAGTCCCTCTCCGATGTGCCGGGGCGGTTTGAGACGCTGGAGCGCGTTCTGGTGGTTGATCGGCACGGAACGCTCCGGGAACTGGCCGTCCGGGCCTG
>VBOF01000287.1 GCA_005877855.1 Nitrospirota bacterium
GCAGCCGCCGCTCTACTTGCTGGCAGCCACCGGCGTCTTAAAGGAAGAACCGGCCGTGCCGGACGAAGCGGCCTTCTATTTCCTCGCCCCGTACTGGCCCAACGGGCCGGTGGTGCGGACGGGACTTACGGCGGTCTGCGGCGAGGGGACTGTGCGCGTGGTCCTCGAGGGGATCCGGCAAGGGCGCTTCTTCATCCTGCCCGGCGAGTACTGCGACTATTGTGAGTTTTCCTCGGCCTGCCGCCGGACCCACCATCCGACCAAGTGGCGCCAGCGGGACAACGCCGAGAAACGAACCCTGGAAGACCTGCGGCAGCAGAAGGCAGGCGGAGGATCATGATGCCATGACCGTGATGCGGGACGAGCAAGCACGATTCCTCGCCGCCACAACCTTCGACCGAAACGTGGTGGTGACAGCCAGCGCGGGCACCGGCAAGACGACCTTGCTGATTACGCGCCTCATGCACCTGCTCGTCAAATCGCCCGAGGCAACACCGCTGTCGCAGGTTGTCGCGCTCACGTTCATGAACAAGGCTGCCACCGAGATCAAGATCCGCTTGCGGGAATGCCTGGAGAGCGTCTTAGCGCCGGACGACTCGCTGGCGGCCCGCGAGCTCTGGGATCGCTACCGCCTGTCCGCCGCCGACCTGCGGACGCGCTATCACTTCTCTGCCGACGAACTACAGGATCGCGTCGAGGCGGCGCTCGGCGAGCTCGAGAACAGCCAGATCGGGACCATTCACAGTTTCGCCGCCCACCTCCTGCGCCTCTATCCCTTGGAGGCGGGTGTGGACCCACGGTTCACGCCCGATGAGGAGTTCGTCTTCGACGACTTCTTCACGCGGGAGTGGCGGGAGTGGCTGGACGGCGAGCTCGGCGGCGCCGGTGGCCGACAGGAGAGCTGGAAACGAGTGCTGCGCGCCACGGACCTGGCCGGACTGGAGCTGTTCGCCAAGGCCCTGGTCAATGACCTCATTCCGCTCGATGCGCTCAAGAACCAGCTCGGCGGCGAGCTCGCGCCGACGCTCCGCTCCTGGCTTCAGCAGAAGCAGCAGCGGGCCAGGGAGCTCATGCCGGCTTCCCGCGACGAAGGGAGGAAGCTGCGTCAACTCGAAACGCTGCTGGCTGCCGCGGGCCGCTTGTTCGGCCACGTGCTCAGTGGCGGCCCGGCCGGCATGGGAGAACTGGATGCGGAATTGCGGACTCTGTTGGAGCAGAAAGATGGAGGCGCGAAGCCTCCGGCCGGTTGGAGCGAGGAAGAGTTTGCGGAAGCGTCCGGTCTGGTCAGGACCGCCAAGGCGGTGATCGAAACCGATCACGCCTTTTTCGGCGACCTGCTCGAGCTGTTGGAACCGTTCGCCGCGCGGTGCCGGCGGCGGTTTCTCGATGCGGGCTACGTCCGGTTCGACGGCCTCCTCGCCCGCGCCCGCGACCTGCTGAAGACCCACCCGCATGTCCGGGCGCGGCTGAAGCGCCAGTTCAAGGCCATTCTCGTGGATGAGTTTCAGGACACCGATCCGGTCCAGTATGAGATCCTCCTCTTCCTGGCCGAGCACGAAGACAGACTGGCCGAGACGTGGCCATCCGTACTCCTGCATCCCGGCAAGCTGTTCATCGTCGGCGACCCCAAGCAATCGATCTTCGCGTTCCGGCGCGCCGATATTGAGGCGTTCCAGCGCGTCCGCCAGATGGTGGAGGACCAGGACGGCCTGCCGCTCACCCTCACCAGGAATTTCCGCAGCCACGGCACGATCCTCGCAGCCGTCAACCAGGTCTTCGACCGGTTGATCCGCGAGCGCCCGGGCCTTCAGCCGCGCTACGATCCCCTGGAGGCAGACCCTGACCGCAAGACCGGCGCCCAGACCCAGGGCGTCGAGCTTCGACTGGTGACGCCCGCTCTCCACGGCGAGGAACCGGCCACACTCAGCGCCGAGGAAGGCGTGGAAGCCGAAGCGGAGGCGGTCGCACGGTGGCTCAAGCAGGAAGTCATCGGGAAAGAAGTGCTGATCGAGCGGGACGGGCGGCGCCGTCCGGTCGACCCGGGGGACGTGGCGCTGCTGTTCCGGACATTCACCCAAAGCTGGGAATATCTGGGCGCCTTGCGCCGGCACGGCTTGCCGTATGTGGCGGAAGGGGAGAGACATTTCTACCAGCGGCAGGAGGTGATCGACCTCGTCAATCTCGTGTGTTGCGTCCAGAACCCGCATGACCAGGTCGCGCTGTTGGGGCTGCTGCGCTCGGCGGTGGGCGCGCTGACGGATCGGGAGGTCATGGAGCTCGTCGCGCAGGGACCGCTGGATTATCGCGGCAACGGGCCGTCCGGTCTCGACGCGCATCCCAAGGCCGCTTATCTAAAGTCGCTGTACGCGGTGCTCGCGTCGCTGCATCGGGACTGCCCGCTGCGCCCGCTGCCGGACGCGCTGGACTTGATCTTCGAGCGACTGCCGGTGCTGGAGCTGGCGGCGGCATCCTCGCACGGGGAGCAGGCAGTTGCGAACCTCTGGAAGGTGCGGGCGCTGGCCGACGATCTGGTGGCCCAGCCCGGCATGACGCTGGCCGGGTTTGTGGAGCTGCTCAAAGCGCGTCTCGCCGACCCTCCGGACGAGTCCGAGAGCGGACTGGCGGAGGAGACGTCCCGGGAGGCGGTGCGGATCATGAGCGTCCACAAGGCCAAAGGGCTGGAGTTCCCGATCGTCATTCTGGTCGGATTGCAGGCCGGCACCAAGCCTCCCTATGAACCGATCCAGGTCCAGCAGGATTGGTCTACGGGAACCTTGGGCCTGCGGTTGGGCGACCACTGTGCTTTCCGGGGCCCTGACGCGACGGCAGAGTCCAGGCAGTTTCCTGGCCTTGATCACGGAAGGAATCGGGGAGGGAGTGATAGACGGTTTCATCACGAAGACGGTCATTCCCGCCGAAGTCGGCAAGCCAGCCAGGGGAGGACGCAAGAAGAAGGACGCCGCGCCGCTTCGCGATCTCAAGGGGTTTGAGGCCCGCTGGCGCGCCCGCGAGGACCGGTGGACAGGATGCCGCCAGCGATCCCTCTACCTGACGCCGACTTCGCTTTCCGCACAGAATATAGGGGCGGTGGGCACACAGCCTTGCGCCCCTACGAAAGCCGGGACATTGCCCGAATCGGCGGCCATAGGCAGCCTTGTCCATAAGGCGCTTGAGAATTGGAGTTATCGAGATACAGTTCAAGTGATGCTTGAACAATTAAATCAGCACGTCGAACGCTGGCTTCCGGATGAGTTCCAAGGGAAGCGTGACGAGATTCTCGGAGAGGCTCGTGACGTGCTGCAGGCCTTTGCGCGCTCCGATGCCTACGCCGAATTGAGCGAGGCCACCATTCTCGGCCGCGAAGTTCCATTCCTGATGCCGTGGTGTGCTGAAGGGGAGAGAGTGGGTGTGGGAGGGGCACCCCTGGTGGGGCCCCCTCCCACTCTAATGGAAGGGCGCATCGACCTCCTTTATAAGAAGGACGGCACGGTGTGGCTGGCGGACTACAAGACGGACCGCATTACCGAGCCTGATGCGGTGAAACGGGCCGAGACGTACCAGGAACAAGCCCGGATCTACACCGAGGCCGTCCGCCACGCGCTGGGTCACCGTCCCGCCGGGTTCAAGATCATCTTCCTGCGGCTGGGGAAGGCGGTGCCGGTCGTCCTGTAAGGCAGGCATGCACTGCGCCATCACCGATTCATGTCATTGCGAGGAGTGAAGCGACGAAGCAATCTCGTTGTTGGCATGTCATCGCGAGGGGCGAAGCCCCGTGGCTATCTCAGTTGAGTTTGCTTCGCTTCGCTCGCAATGA
>VBOF01000288.1 GCA_005877855.1 Nitrospirota bacterium
GCCTGGGGAAGCGGCTGAGGCCCTCGGCCCGCCAGGAAGTCATAGAAACTGGAGCCGTAGGGATCGAGGAAGAGCGACACAGCAGTCAGGCCTTCAATTTTTCCAGCAGGACGTCGACGGTCTCGGACTCGTCGAGCAGGCCTTTCGTAAGAGCCTCGGTGCCGCGGAGCGGCTCGAGGAGCGGGACTTTCTTGATGACCGCGTTGCCGGCGTCGAAGAGCACCGACGTCCAACTCGCCGCGTACACTTCCTGGGGCCATTTCTTCACGCAGGCCGCGCGGAAGTAAGCACGCGTATCGAACGGCGCGACGGTCTCCGCCTGGCAGACTTCCTCGTCCGAAACGATCCGTTCCACCCGGTTCGCGCGCTCGAGCGCGTAGTAGAGCCCCTTGTCGGGCCGGACATCGTGGTACTGCAGATCCATCATCGCCACGCGCGGGTCGCCCCAGCCGCAGCCCTTTCGCTCGAGATAGGACTCGATGAGAGTGCGCTTGGCCACCCAGTCCAGTTCGCGGGCCAGCTCTCGGGGATCGCGCTCGAGCTTGTCGAGAGTCTCTTCCCACCGGACCAGTACTTCCTTGACCGGCAGCGTCAGCTCGTGACTCGCGTAGAAGTCCTGGGCCGCCTTGAGGTAGACGCGCTGCACGGCGACCGCCGTGGTGGCCCTGCCGCCCGCGAGTTTCAGATCTCCATTGACCGCCAGGTCGCGAGAGACGGCCTTGATCGCCTGGACAGGGTCTTCGAGCTCAACCTCCGGGAGCGGCCAGTCGGCCTCGACCATGTCGAGCACGATTGACATCGCGCCGACCTTGAGGAAGGTCGCCACTTCCGTCATGTTGACGTCCCCGGCGATCACGTGGAGACGCCGGTATTTGGCGGGATCCGCATGCGGCTCGTCCCGGGTGTTGATGATGGGCCGCTTGACCATCGTGTTGAGGTCCATGAGCGTCTCGAAGAAGTCGGCCCGCTGCGACAGCTGGTAGGTGGTCGCGGCCGTTTGATTTTCCGCCCCGACCTTGCCCGCGCCCGCGTAAATCTGACGGGTGACGAGGAACGGGACGAGGGCGCGCGCAATGCGCTCGAACGGGATCGCGCGGGCGACCAGGTAGTTTTCGTGGTACCCGTAACTGTTGCCCTTGCCGTCCGTGTTGTTCTTGTACACCAGCAGGCTGCCTGGCCCACGCACCTGCTCCACGGAGCGCACGGCAGCGGCCAGGATGCGCTCCCCGGCCTTTTCGTACAGGACGACGCCCCGAGCCGTCGTGCACTCTGGCGTGGAGTATTCAGGATGCGCGCCGTCCACATAGAGGCGGCCGCCGTTGGCCAGCACCTTGTTGAGCAGGCGGTTGTAGTCGGGCCCCGGCCGCTCGCGCTCCCCCTCCACCTCGAAGCCGCGGATGTCAAGCAACGGGTTCTCGTTCTCGTAGTCCCAGAGGATCTTCGGCGAGGGAAAGGACGGATAGTGGTTGATCAGAAACAGGGAATTGGAGACCGGGTCCACGGACTCGGGATCGCGCGTCGCGATCCCGAACTCCGTCTCGGTGCCGAGCGCTCGCTTGCTTGTCATAGATGGATCACGGACACGAACACAACGCGTCAGAGGTAGTGGCCGGTCGTCACGGTTTCGATCCGACGCGATTCGCTGGACCCCACCGTGATCGTCCGCACGTGGACGATCTTGTCGGCCTTCTTACCGGCAATCTTCGCCCAGTCGTCGGGATTGGTCGTGTTCGGCAGGTCTTCATGCTCCTTGAACTCGTCCCGGATGGCCCGGAGGAGATCCTCGCTCTTGATGCCTCGCTCGCCGGTCGCGAGCAGACGCTTGATCGCGTATTTCTTGGCGCGCGAGACGATCCCTTCGATCAGGGCTCCGCTGGAGAAGTCCTTCATATAGAAAGTCTCTTTGTCTCCATTGGCGTACGTCACCTCGAGGTACTGGTTCTCTTCGCTGAGGGCGTACATGGACTCCACGGTCTGTCCGATCAACCGCTCGACAAGCTTCACGGGATCGCCGCCGTCGCGGTCCAGCTCTTCCTTGTGCCAGGGCAGATCGGGCGTCAGGTATTTGGAGAAAATGTCCCTGGCTGCAGCCTTGTTCGGCCGGTCGATTTTGATCTTGACGTCCAGCCGGCCAGGGCGGAGCACGGCAGGGTCGATGAGGTCTTGCCGGTTGCTGGCGCCGATCACGATGACGTTACGTAACCGCTCGACGCCGTCGATCTCCGACAGGAACTGGGGCACGATCGTGGACTCGATGTCCGAGGAGATGCCGCTACCGCGGGTCCGGAAGAGGGCGTCCATCTCATCGAAGAACACGATCACCGGATACCCGTCATCCGCTTTTTCCTTCGCCTTTTTGAACACCTCCCGAACCTGACGTTCCGACTCGCCCACGTACTTGTTGAGGAGCTCGGGCCCCTTGACGTGCAGGAAAAAGCTCCGAATGTCCTTGCCCGTCAAATGACCCAG
>VBOF01000289.1 GCA_005877855.1 Nitrospirota bacterium
GAACGGCGCGGGATCGGCTGGTATTTCTGAATGCATGACGCCATCGTCGTAGGGATGGGACCGGCCGGCTCCTCGGCCGCCACAGAGTTGGCCCGAGCCGGTCTCTCAGTGTTGGGGCTGGAGGGGAAGGTGATGCCCCGCTACAAGGTCTGCGGCGGCGCGCTCTCGGCTCGCACCGATCGGCTCCTGGAGCCGGACTATCACTCTGTCGTCGAAGAGACCATTCACCGTGTCCGCTTCCAATTCGCCGGTGCCGAGGCGTTCGAGATCTCGTCTCCGGAGCCGATGGCCTATATGGTCATGCGCGACCGCTTCGACGCGTACCTCTGCGGGAAGGCCCGGGAGGCAGGACCCGAGGTCCGCGACAACGAACGCGTGGTGAAGGTGCGCGAGTGTGCGGATCGCGTTGAAGTGGAGACGGTCCGGGAGTGGTATCGGGCGAAGGTCGTCGTGGGCGCGGACGGCGCCACCAGCGTAGTCTCACGAGCGCTGTTTGCCGGTCGGCGGGGTCGCGTGCTGGGTGCGCTGGAAGGAGAGGTTCCTTGGAATGGAGCCTCGTCCTGCTTGGCTGCCGGCACCATCATCCTCGACCTCGGGGTGGTGGCAGGAGGCTATGGCTGGGTCTTTCCGAAAGAGCGGCGACTCTCGGTCGGCGTTGCAGGGTTGCAGGGGCGACACCGCAATCCGAGATCGGCGTATCACGGATTTGTGCGCACGGAACCGGCACTCGGCGGCCTCGAAGTCCCGGACGGCCTCGGCCATCCGATTCCGCTTTACAGCGGCACGGCGGTGGAGCGGCTTCCGCTGACGACTTCCCGGTCGCTGCTGGTCGGCGATGCTGCGTGCCTCGTGGATCCGGTGCTGGGAGAAGGGATCTATTACGCGATCCTCAGCGGCCGGATGGCGGCGGCGAGCATCGTGGGTCATCTGCAGGGTCTGACGCCGGACCTGACGGCGTACGACGTCGAGGTTGCCCGCGATATCTATCCCGAGTTTCGGGTGGCGGCGCGCATGGCGTGGACCCTGTACACCTTCCCGCAGATGGTGCACCGCATGATCTGCCGCCGGCCTGAGCTGATTCAACTCTACGCCGAGATCTTGAAAGGCCGCGAGACCTACCAGAGCTTCTACGCCAAGGCGAGAGCGAAGGCCAAAGATTCCTTCACACACCTGCTCAAAGACGCCTGCCTCGCTACAGGTAAGACTAAGGACTGATCGGGGGCTCAGCAGAGGATGTTCAGACCGCAGTCGACGATGGCGGGGGCATGACCGTTGCCGTTGGCTCCGGCGGGAGTAATGTCCGCGGGATTCATCGACAGCGACCGGGTCTGGGGCAGAGGGGGCAGGGGGGGCGGAATCGACATTCTGGACGGTGGCGAGGCGGCTCCGGCGGCGGCGAATGCCGCGGCGGCCTTGCCGTTCAGTGAAGCCAGCAACGCCTGCCCGTCTTTCCGGATTTTGGCTTTGGGGTATTGGGCCAGCAAGACGATCAAGTGTTCGACTGCGCGTTCGGGCGCGCCGATGTCCTTGTAGGTCTTGGCCAGGTAGTAGTGGGCTTCAGCCGAGTCTTCCACGTCGGGATAGAGGGTCAACACGCGCTCGAACCGATGCAGGGCGGCGAGGTACGCGGCCTGCCGGTAGTAGTGCTTGCCCACGTAGATCTCATACGCGGCGAGGTGCTCGCGGCCTTCCTTGATCTTCGCGCGAGCGTCCAGCTCGTACGCGCTGCCAGGGTACTCCTTCAAGAGGTTCTCCATCGCGTCAATGGTCTGGCGGACGTGCTCCGGGTCCCGGTCCAGGGTCGTGACCTGCTTGGAATGGCTGAGCCCCAGACGATACTGGGCGTACGGCGCAAGCATGTGCGCCCTGTGGAGATCCAGGAAGTGCTGGTACTCGACTGCGGCCTCGGCATAGTCTTCCTTCTCGAAGAAGGCTTCGGCCCGCTTCATGATGACGTGCGGGTCGTAGTTGCGCTCGAGGGGGTCGGTCTTCAGAATCTGCTCGTCAGCGTCAGTCGCGCGGGCCGCTGCCTCTTTGGATTGAGGAGCCTTGGACGCGCTCGAGCAACCGACGAGCAGCCCGACCAGCACGGTCGCCGCGAGGGATACGTAAACGCGCATACGGGTAAGCCTTATAACAAACACCCGCTTGGAAATCAAGCATAAATTGACACCCTATGAGGCCCATTCCTATAATTCACTTAATCTCCTGTCCTTGATGGGGGTAAAGACCCTATGACGCTGCGGTCGCGGATCGTCGGTACAGGCGGCTATGTCCCGCCCCGTGTCGTCCCGAATGCGGAGCTGGCTCGCCTCACGGGGTTGAGCCCGTCGGCCATTTACCGGCGAACCGGCATCCAAGAGCGCCGGTGGGTCGGACCGGAGGAGGCCACGTCCCACCTCACGCAGCGGGCCGCCATGGCTGCTCTGGAGGCAGCCGGCGTCACGCCGCAGGCGCTCGATGCGATCATCCTCTCCACGACGTCGCCGGATACGCCGATGCCCGCCTCGGCCTGCCACGTGCAGCGGTTGCTGGGCGCCAAGCAGGCCTTCGCCTTCGATCTGGCGGCTTCCTGTTCGGGGTTTCTCTACGCGTTGTCGGTCGGGGACCATTTGATCCGGCTGGGACAGGCCCGTCGAGTCCTGGTCGCCGCGGCCGAAGTAAAGTCGCGCTTCCTCGATTATAAGGAGGCGAGCACGGCGATCCTCTTTGGGGATGGGGCG
>VBOF01000055.1 GCA_005877855.1 Nitrospirota bacterium
CTCTCGGTCCCTCAAGGCTATGAGCGCGCCATCGAGGCGGTCCTGGGCCATCGCCTGTTGGGCCGGGTCGTCGAAGGGCCGTCGGAAGCTGTCAAGGTGCTCCAGATGCTGAAGGCGCAGGGAACTGCCGGCGGGACGTTCGTCCCCAAGCGGCCGCGCATGTGGGAGGCGCGTGCCTCCGCGGGCTGGCGAGGTGCCGGTGTGGTGGGGCTGGCGCGGGATCTGGTCACCCCGCGCGCCGGATATGAAGACCTCGTCGCCCACCTGCTGGCTGGCGTGGTGGTGGTGGAGGCGCTGGAGCAGGCGCTTGGCCTGTGGCAATCCATGACGGCGGACCGGCAGGCGTTGCTGGTGACGCTGGGCGGCGAGGTCTTCACGCCTGACGGCATCGTCAGTGGAGGCCCGGCGGGCGCGGTGGCAGGGGCCATGAGCCGCGAGCGCGAACTCCGGGATCTGACTGCGCGGTTGAGAGAACTGGAGCAGGAGCTGCGCACCACGCAGACGAACCTGGACGAGGTCCAGGCCGACTTGAACACGAAGGTGCAACGGGTGGAGTCGCTGGATGCGGAGATCCATTCGCTGGAGATGGCGCTGGTCGGCGAACGGAAGGATGAGCAGCGGGGCGAGCAGGACGTCGCCCGGTGGAATCAGGCGATCGCACTGTTTCAGTCCGAGCGGGAGGAGGCGGGGGCCGAACTGAGCGCCTTGGCCGGGGCCGAGCAGCCGGCCGCGGATGGCCTCCAGCATCTGGACCGCGAACGAGCCGAGACCGAACAGTCCTTGCTGTTGCGACAGGCCGCGGTCACTGCCGCTCGGGAGGAGGTCGAGAGGCGGCAGGCGGCTGCAGCTGATCTTCGCGTGGAGGTCGCGGGGCTGCAGGATCGCCTCGACCAGGCGCGGAACGAGAAGGCGCGCCTCGAAGCCACCGCGGCGGTCCGTGAAGGCCGGCTCTCCGAGTTGGAGACCGAGATGCTCACGATAAGAACCGCCGGGACAGCCGCTCTGAACGAGCGTCGCCAGGTCGAGGCGAACGCGCCCGCCCTCGACGCCGCGATCAGGGACCTCCGGCAGCGACTGGTGGGGGCCCAGGAATCGCAGACGAGCCGCGTCGCCAAGGTCCGGGCGCTCGAAGCCGAATGGGCGCGGCTTCGGCATGCCCTGGACGAGCAGCACAAACAGCAGGAAGGGATCCGCCTGCGCCGCGTGGAGGCCCAGACCCGGTTGGAAGGCTTCGAGGCGATGCTGACGGGCACCTATGGCGTCAATTTCGAGGGGGCCGCGGCCGAAGCCGGCGAGCCCGACGCGGAGAAGATCGAGACGATCAAGGACACGCTGGCGCAGCGGCGCCGGCGGCTATCCGAATTGGGGCCCGTCAACGTGATGGCCATCGACGAGCATCGCGAGATGGAGGAGCGCATCCGCTTCCTGACGGCCCAGGAGGAAGACCTGACCCAGTCCATCGCCTCGCTGAAATCCATCATCGCCCGCATCAACCGCACCACGAGGCAGTTGTTCATGGAGACGTTCCAGAGCCTCCAGGTGAAGTTCAACGAGATGTTCCACAAGGTCTTCGAGGGGGGACGGGCCGAGCTGATTCTGATGGAGGATGAGGAAACCAACGAGCCAGGCGTGGACATCGTGGCCCAGCCTCCCGGCAAGCGGCTGAAGAACATCGCGATGCTGTCGGGGGGAGAGCGGGCGCTGACCGCGATGGCGCTCATCTTCGCGAGCTTCCTGATCCGCCCCACGCCGTTCTGCGTCCTCGATGAGATCGATGCGCCACTGGACGAGGAAAACACCCTGCGATTCACCCGGGTGCTGCGCGAGCTGGCCGCGCGGACCCAATTCATCGTCATCACGCACTGCAAGCAGACGATGGAAATGGCGGACGCTCTCTACGGGGTCACGATGGAAGAGCCCGGCGTCTCTTCCATGATCTCCGTCCGCCTCACCAGGCTCCTTGCGCCGACGTACTAGTCCTCGCGCTCCAGCCGTATCTCTGGAGCTTCCCCACTGCCCCAGATGTGGTAAGAACCTAGTTCAGCAGTCTCCACGACAGGGCAGGATCGAGGCTCTTGGGGGCTTCTTCTGCATCTCTCCCTTCCGCTGCCAGCTCTGTACGCACCGATTTCTCGCCTTTCAATGGTGGTGGAACCGCTTCGTCAACTACTACGGCCGTCGCGAGTATGTACGGATTCCGGTGGGGTTCCAACTGTCCTTTTCCGGCAGGGAGGTGTCGGGTGAGGGAACCGTGGTCAACCTGTCTAGAAAAGGCTGTTCGATGGAGACGGACACTCCGATCCCCCACGGCGAGATTCTGCGTCTCAGGATCTACGAGCGTGACGGTCGGCCGTTATTTGAAATTGATGTCGCAGTGGTTCGGTTTATGGTGGAACAGTCGGTTGGGATTGAGTTTGTCCGCGTCCAAGAGAAAGAAATGGGACGGCTTGAGAGGGTCCTCATGAACCTCTGCACTGGTCGTACCATCTAACGTCGTCCCTCCCGAGCAGTGAGGCGGAAGCTGGTACAGCGTGATCAAGGGGGTGCGGCGATCGTCACGATGAGCCGCACGCGGTAGTGGGTGCCCAGCCTGTCGGCTGGGATCTCGACGAGCGTGCGGTGCCGAAGGCCGGGGGGAAGCTGGACCCGAATCTCGCGTTCGTGATGAATCACCCCGGTCTGCTGGCAGAAGCCGCAGGGGAAGGGCCACTGCTCCCCCGTCCCGCCGCACGCCGGACACAGATAGCGGATCGGCAGGCACAGCCAGACGGTCGCGCCCTCCGCCGCATCGGCTGAGGAGAGCGACACCGCAAAGTCGAGGCTGTCGAACGCGGGTCCTTGCCAGCCCGGGCCGAAGAACGATTCAGCCGAGAAGCGTCGGAAGAATGGCTCCTGAGGGATCGGGCCAAAGTGCGGCGGGCGGGTTCTCGACGATGATCTCCTGGTGACGACGATCGGTTCCGAATCTGCAAAACGCCCCGGGAGGCGTTCGTTATAGCGCTTCCGCTTCTCTGGGTCGGACAGGACTTCGTACGCATTCAGGATTTCCTGAAACTTCAGCGTTCCTTGCTGGCCCGCATGATCCGGGTGATAGCGCTTGGCTAATTTTCGAAACGCCTCTCGAATGCCATGCAGGCTTTCCGTGCGCGGGACCCCGAGGGTTGAATAGAGGTCTTTGGCCATGGTGCCTCCCACCTGCTACTGATTAAAACACCCGCCGGATCCAGCTTGTCAAGGGAAGAGGAGGCGCTAGTTGTGCAGGCCCTGCGCTTGACACTCTGTGGTCTGTTTGCTATATACTGCCCCTTGCATGCGCCCCCCTTGGCCTTCCTCAGAAGCCATTAGGCGGATGTTTCTACTCACGCTCGACCCAAGGACATCATGAAGCGGTTGCTGGGCCTCTTGACCAACTGGTCCGAGAAAATTTTGTCTGTGGCGCCGGAGCGCGTTCAGCGGCAGGCTCGTCAGAAGGCCAACCGGCTCCTCCGGATTGTCGGCGGCAATCCCGGCGTCTTTCTGTCCGCTCCGGCGGTCCAGCGCCGGCACGATCCAGGACAGGGTTCGGTCCAGAGCGTGACTCACAAAGGCGATGCCGTTGACCACGCCATCAAACGAAGCCAACAGTGGCTGTTACAGCGCCAGACGGAGGCGGGGTACTGGGTTTATGAACTGGAAGCCGACACGACGCTGACTGCCGAGTACCTCATGCTGCGCCGGTTCCTGGGTCTCGTGGATGCGGAAAAAGAGCGAAAGGCCGTGCGCTACCTGCTTGGCGCCCAGTTGCCTGAAGGCGGGTGGCCGATCTACGACGGCGGGCCACCCGAGATCAGCGCGTCGGTGAAGGCCTACTTCGCGTTGAAGCTCTGCGGCATGTCGGCCACCGAGCCGGTCATGGAGAAGGCGCGCACGATGATCCTGAGCAAAGGTGGCGTTGTCCGGGCGAACGTGTTCACCAAGATCGCGCTGGCGCTTTTCGATCAGTACGACTGGCGCGGGATCCCGTCGATGCCAGCGGAGATCGTCCTGCTGCCGCCCCGGTTCATCTTCAGTCTCTATGCCCTATCCTATTGGTCCCGGGTGGTGCTGACCCCCTTGTTGATCATCTTCCAGTCCAAGCCCGTCTGTGGGATTCCGAAAGAGCAGGGAATCGACGAGCTGTACTGCACGGCCCGCGAGTTGGTCGACTTCCGGCGCGAGCCCCCGTTCCGGAAGGATCGCCGCTGGTTCACGTGGCGCAACTTCTTCATCACGCTGGATGGCGTCCTCAGATTCTACGAGCGGGTCGTCCCGCAGGGGCTCCGCAAGAAGGCCCTCGCCCGCGCCGCGCAATGGATGCTCGAGCGGATGGAGGGTGACGGCGGGTTGGGAGCCATCTATCCGGCGATGGCCAACTCGGTCGTGGCGCTGCGATGTCTGGGGTACGAGGTGGATCATCCGCTGCTGCGCAAGGCCTTGCACGAGATCGAGGCGTTGGAGGTGCACGAAGGGGGCGCCCTGCACCTGCAGCCCTGCTTTTCTCCCGTCTGGGACACCCCCTTGGCCATCAACAGCCTGATCGAAAGC
Source organism: Nitrospirota bacterium (assembly GCA_005877855.1). Classification (GTDB taxonomy): domain Bacteria; phylum Nitrospirota; class Nitrospiria; order Nitrospirales; family NS-4; genus NS-12. Next base: position 4,564 of record VBOF01000055.1, read on the forward strand.
GGGCTCCCGCAGGATCACCCGGCGCTGGTGAAGGCCGCCCGCTGGACCCTCTCCCGGCAGTGTCGGAAGCTCGGCGACTGGATCATGTCCTCGCCGAAGGCCGAGCCGGGTGGTTGGTATTTCCAGTTCGAGAACGAGTGCTATCCGGACAACGACGATACGGCCGTGGTGGTGATGGCGCTCTCGAAGCTCACGATGCCGGAATGGGGCGCCCAGCTTGACGGCGTGCGGCGCGGGATGCGCTGGACGCTGGCCATGCAGGGGAGCGACGGCGGGTGGGGCGCCTACGACAAAGACAACGACAAAATGTTCTTGAACCAGATTCCCTTCGCTGACCACCGGGCTCTGCTGGATCCGAGCACGGCCGACCTCACGGGACGCGAACTGGAGATGCTGGGGGCGCTGGGGTTCGACATAAAACACCCGGCGGCCGTGCGGGCGCTGCGCTTTCTGCGGAAGACCCAGGAGGCCGACGGGTCCTGGTACGGGCGGTGGGGCGTCAATTATATTTACGGGACGTGGTCCGTGCTCGCGGGGTTGAAAGCGATCGGCGAGGACATGCAAGCCGAGTACGTCCGGCTGGCGGTGGCGTGGCTCGTCTCGAAGCAGAATCCGGACGGCGGGTGGGGCGAATCCTGTCTCTCGTACGCGGAGGCCGACGCGCACGGGGTGGGCGAGAGCACACCGTCCCAGACTGCGTGGGCGGTGATCGCGCTCCTCTGCGCCGGCGAGGTGGACTCGCTCAGCGTCTTGCGCGGCGTGCACTACCTGCTCCGGCAGCAGCACGCGCAAGGCGCCTGGCCGGAACGTGCGCACACCGGCACGGGGTTTCCACGCGTCTTCTATCTGCGCTACCACGGCTACTCCCAGTACTTTCCCCTCTGGGCCTTGTCTATGTACCGGTCGCTGAAGGCGCGCGGGCGCACCCGCGCGGACGAGCTCCGCGAGCAGAATCGTCAGCACGGCCGGTTCCGCTTCGAGGCGTAGCCGATGCGACGCGTCGCCGTGTTGGCAGCTTCCGCTCGCGAGCTGGCGCCCGTGCGGGCGGGGCTCAAGGCGATTCGGAGCGGACGGCTTGGTTCCTTCCCGCACGAAGTCGGGCGCTCAGACGCCGTCGAGATGCACCTGCTCAACACCGGTATCGGATTCCAGGCGGCCCTCGTGGGTGCTGAGGCGGTGCTGTCGGCGTTCACCGTGGACGCCGTGGTGTCAACTGGCTATGTGGGAGCGCTGGGTTCGGCGGGATTGGGCGACGTGATTGTGGGGACGGACGTGCTGGATTGGACGACGGAGGGTACCCGGACATCATTCCCGTGCGATTCGGCGTTGCTCGCGCTCGCTCGCGAAACGGCGGCGCGCGCCCGGGTGGGATGGTCCGAAGGACCGGTGGTCACGGTCGCCAACGTGGTCTGCAAGGCTGATGAGAAGCAGGAGCTGGCCCGGGCCAGCGGGGCCGTCGCCGTGGACCTGGAGAGCGCGGCGATCGCGCGGGCGGCCCATGTTGTCGGCGTGCCGTTCCTTCTCGTCCGGGCGGTGTCCGACTGCGCCGACGAGGATCTCCCGATGGATTTCAATCTGTGGTTGAGCCCGTGGGGGCGCGTCCAGGGGGTGGCTCATCTGTTGCGGCGCCCCTCCATCATTCGTTCGCTGCTCCGCATGAGGCGGCACGTGGAGTATGGCTCGCAGAACCTGGCCCGGTTCTTCGCCGCGCTGGTCGCCTCGTTGGATCGCACGTGGGCGCCGGCGTGTCCGTCTCCCGTGGCCATGGGAACCCGCTGATGCTGACGGCAGTCGCAACTCGGGTGGGTAGACGGACTCTGGCGCTCATCCAGGAGATGGGTCGCATGATGCTGTTCCTGATCGGCACGTTCGCCTGGATGGCGCGCCCGCCGTTCCGGTTCATGCAAGTCCTCAAGCAGATCCACTTCATCGGGGTCAAGTCCCTCTTCGTGATCGTCCTCACCGGCTCATTTACCGGCATGGTGCTGGGCCTGCAGGGGTACTACTCGCTGCGGAAGTTCGGCGCGGAGGGATTGCTGGGATCGGCGGTGGCCCTGAGCTTGATCCGGGAACTGGGCCCGGTCCTGTCGGCGCTGATGGTCACAGGACGCGCCGGCTCCGCTATGACGGCGGAGATCGGCATCATGCGCATCACCGAGCAGATCGACGCCTTGGAGACCATGGCCGTCAGTCCCATGCAGTACCTCATCGCGCCCAAGCTCCTGGCCAGCATTCTCATCATGCCCCTCCTGGCCTCGATCTTCGACGTCATCGGTATCTACGGCGGGCACTTGGTCGGGGTCGAGTTGCTGGGGGTGAGCTCGGGGTCGTACACCGGCTCGATGGAGTCCAGCGTGGAGTGGAAAGACGTCTACGGCGGCATGCTCAAGTCTCTGAGCTTCGGTCTGATCATGGCCTGGATCTGCACGTACAAGGGGTACCACACGACCATGAGCGCCGAAGGTCTGGGCCAGGCCACGACGGATGCCGTCGTCCTGTCGTCCGTCCTTGTGCTGATCTGGGACTATTTCCTCACCTCGGTGTTGTTGTGATGGGTGGAGGTGCATCGAACCCGGTGATCCGCCTCGTAGGGGTGGAGAAGGCGCTCGGCGGGCAGCCGGTCCTGAACGGCATCAATCTTGAGATTGCGGGGGGCAAGCTGACCACGGTCATCGGCCGTAGCGGCGGTGGCAAGAGCGTCTTGCTCAAGCATATGATCCGACTCCTGAAGCCGGATCGCGGTCAGGTGTTGGTGGATGGGGTGGATATTACGCGGCTGGGCCCGCGCGAGCTCAACGAGGTGCGGAAGAAGTTCGCCATGCTGTTCCAGGGCGCGGCGCTCTTCGACTCGCTGACCGTCTTTGAGAACGTCGCCTTTCCCCTGCGCGAGAAGACGAAACTGAAAGAGGCCGAGATCGAAGGGAAAGTCCTTGAGATGCTGGACCAAGTGGGGCTGACGGGGATGGGCCATAAGTTTCCAGCCGAGTTGAGCGGTGGCATGCGGAAGCGGGCGGGACTGGCGCGCGCGCTCGTGATGGGGCCGGAGATCATCCTGTTCGACGAGCCGACCACAGGACTGGATCCCCTCCTGGCGCGGACCATCCATGACCTGATCGTCGAGACCCAGCGGAAGTTTGGGTTTACAGCCGTCATGGTGAGCCATGAGATTCCCGAGGTCTTTGGCATTTCCGACTACGTGGCAATGCTGCTGGACGGGGTGATCGTCGAGATGGCCCCGCCGGACGAGTTTCAACGGACGCGGCATCCCGCTGTGCGGGAGTTCATCAACGTCGGGCCCAGGTCCGAGGCAGCGGCCTCGGGGGTCGGCAAGGAGGCCCAGTAGCCATGAGCGACACGAAGCTCGAGATGATCGTGGGCGTCTTCGTGCTGATCGGGATCACCGCCCTGACGTACCTGGCAGTCAAGCTCGGCAAGCTTGAAGTCATCGGGGGCGGCAACCAGATTGAGATTCAGGCGGAATTCGATTCCGTCGCCGGGCTCAAGACGGGCGCGTCCGTGGAGATTGCGGGGGTGCCGGTCGGCCATGTGAAGCGGATCACGCTCAATGGCGACCGTGCGCTCGTGACCTTCGCGATCAAGCCGGGCCTCAAGCTGTATGGTGACTCCATCGCGTCGGTCAAGACCCGCGGGCTGATCGGCGACAAGTACGTGTCGATCTCGCCGGGGGGATCCCAGAAAGAGCTGACGCCGGGAAGCAAGATCCGCGACACCGAATCGGGTGTGGACCTGGAGTCGTTGATCGGAGAGTTTATTCATGGCAACGTCAAGTGAGTTTGTCGTACGGTCTGCCGTGCTGACAGTGAAGAGGAGAGAGGGCATGCAACGGTATAAAACTTTCTGGGCGGCGATCTTGATCGGTGGTTTGGTTGGGGGAGGAGAGTTCGGCGCGATGGCAGCGGTAGGGCCTGCCACAGAAGCGGTCAGGAAGACCGTGGACGAGGTGATTCGTATCCTGGAGGACCCTGAGTGGAAGAAACCCGAGAAGAAGGAAGAGCGACGCAAGCTGCTGGAGCAGACGATCGCCCAGAGGTTCAATTTTCTCGAGATGTCGCGGCGGGCCCTGGGGGCCGAGTGGAACAAACGGACGCCGGAGGAGCAGAAGGATTTTGCGGCCTCCTTCCAGACCCTCCTGGCCAACACGTATTTAGGCAGGATCGAGACCTACTCCGGCGGGGAGAAGGTGCAATACCTCAAAGAGATCGTCGATGGCGAGTACGCAGACGTCTATACGAAGCTCGACAACGGCAAGATGACGGTGGACATCATGTATAAGATGGAGATGGCGTCCGGGGACTGGCGCGTCTATGATGTGGTCGTGGAAGGCACCGGCCTCGTGCAGAACTACCGCGAACAGTTCAAAAGAATCCTCCGCAAGGATTCGTTTGCCGAGCTGACGAAGCAGCTCCGGGAGAAAGCGGAGCACGTCAAAGCCGCTGTCCCTGCCGGCGCCGATTCGGCCCGGAGCCGATGAGTCCAGGTGGCATGTCGCATTCGCCGTGCCGGGCTCCTGGCGCTGTGCGCCATGGCACCGGCGCTGCTGTCCCCATTGCCCGCGCCTGCCGAAGAGCGATCCTATTTCGTGATTCCGGCCGTCGGGACGTCGAAGAACGACGGCGTGGACGTCGGCGTGATCGTGCCTTACGTGCTTGCGGATGATGAGCAGCGTGTCACTAAGATCATCGCGCCGATGTTCATCCACAATGAGTTTGTGGGCTCGCGCGCGGCGATCAATGTCTTCGAGTATCCGACCCGGGGCGAGGAATACAGGCTCATCGCATCGTATACAGAGAGGACCGAGCGGAAGTTCCTCTACAGCTATCGGAATCTCTTCCTGCCAGGAGGCCGCTTCAGCCTAGAGGCCAATGTCGGGTTCTTTAAGAACGGGACGGCGCGGTTTTTCGGTATCGGCAACCAGACCTCGCCGGCCCAGGAGACCAACTACACCGACCGCGAGCTGCTCGGCCATATCACGACAGGGTTTTACGTCGGACTGAGCCAGCGGGTGCTCTGGACCGAACGACTCCGGAACGTCGAGATCCAGCCGGGCGTGGTGCCGGACCTCCCCTTCACGCAAGCGGTGTTTCCCGCGGTCAAAGGGACGGGCGGGGCGACGGTGTTGGGCCACCAGCTGGCTTACTTGAACGACACACGCGACGACACGGTGACGCCCACGATTGGTCACTACCTTTCGATGTTTGCGGAGCTGGCGCAGACCCTCACGGGCAGTACGAGTACGGTGTTCAGTCGGTATGGGATTGAATACCGGATGCTGATTCCGAACGCCACCAAGCGGTACATCTTCGTGTTTAGAGGCAGGCTGGAAGCTACGGTCGGCGGCGCGGCGGTTCCGTTCTTCGAACGGAGCAGTTTGGGGGGACAGAACACCTTGCGCGCCTTCGGCGTGGGCCGGTTCGTTGACAACCACTCCCTCGTCTTCAACTTTGAAGAGCGGATTCAGTTATTTCACCTGCGAATTGTGGGGACGGTCGCCGAGATCGAGACGGCGCCTTTCCTCGATATCGGCAAGGTGACCAACACGTTCCGATACAGAGCCTTCTCCCAGTACGAAGCCAATCCCGGCATCGGGTTTCGGGCGATCGCGCGTCCCAATGTGGTGGGCCGGGTGGATTTTGCGACGGGTAACGAAGGGCAAGCCGTCTTCGCGGGGCTGGACTTTCCCTTCTAAACACCGGGAAGGGAAGCATCAGACGGCGCGACTTGGAATTCTTGACACTCAGGGAGGGCTATGTGAGAATGGCTCGATTTTTCGTAGGGTTTGAGAGATGTCCATATTGAAGACGATTGACAGTCCGGCCGATCTGAAGCGGATCCCGGTGGGGCAACTGCCCGCGTTGGCCGAGGAGATCCGCGAGCAGATCGTGTCGGTGACGTCCGCCGTCGGCGGGCATGTGGCGTCGAATCTCGGCGTGGTGGAGCTCACCGTGGCGTTGCATTACCTGCTAGACACGCCCAAGGATAAGATCGTGTGGGACACCAGCAACCAGGCCTACGCGCATAAGCTCCTCACGGGCCGGCGCGAGCACTTCCGCACGCTGCGGCAGTACGGTGGGCTCAGCGGCTTCTGCAAGCGCGAAGAGAGCATCTACGACACGTTCAATGCGGGGCACGCCGGCACCGGGGTGTCGGCGGCGATCGGCATGGCGGTGGCGCGGGACCTGGCGGAGCAACACCACAAGGTCGTCTGCGTCGTGGGCGACGGGGCGATGACCTCCGGCATGACCTTGGAAGCCATGCAGCACGTCGGCGGCCTGCAGAAGGACCTGCTGGTCATTCTCAACGACAACCAGATGTCCATCTCCCGGAACGTGGGGTCGCTCTCGGCCTATTTGAATCGCACCTTCACCGGCGAGTTCGTCACGCACGTCAAGGAGGAAGCCAAGCATCTGCTCAAAGCGATCCCGCGGGTCGGCGATCAACTGACGAGGCTCGCCCACCGGGCCGAGGAGTTAGCCAAGGGCCTGGTGCTTCCCGGCCTCCTCTTCGAGGAACTGGGCTTCCGGTACGTCGGGCCGATCGACGGGCACAACTTCGAGTACCTTCTGCCCACTCTCGAGAACGTGCTCAAACTGAAAGGGCCGACGCTGCTGCATGTGGTCACCAAGAAAGGGAAGGGATACGCGCCAGCTGTGAAGGATCCGGTCTGGTTCCATGCCTGCTCCCCCTTTGTCCGGGAGACGGGCCAGCCCGCCAAATCGAGTGCAAAGCCGTCCTATACGAGCATCGCCATCAAGACCCTGTGCCGGCTGGCTCGCGAGGATCGGCGCATCGTGGCGATCACGGCGGCCATGTGTGAGGGGACCGGATTGACTGCATTCGCGAAGGAATTCCCGGACCGGTTCCACGACGTGGGCATCGCCGAGCAGCACGCGCTGACCTTCGCGGCTGGCTTGGCGACGCAGGGCGTGCGTCCCGTTGTGGCGATGTACTCCACGTTCCTGCAGCGCGCCTTCGATCAGGTGGTGCACGACGTGGCGACCCAGAACTTGCCGGTGACGATCCTGATCGATCGGGGCGGGCTGGTGGCCGAGGACGGGACGACCCACCACGGGGCCTTCGACTACGCTTACCTGCGCCACGTGCCGAACATGGTGGTGATGGCGCCCGGGGATGAGAACGAGCTGCAGCACATGGTCAAGACGTGCCTGAGCTACGAAGGGCCGGCCTCCGTGCGGTACTCCCGCGGGAGCGCGTGGGGCGTGCCCATGGACCCCGAGCCCAAGGCCCTGCCGATCGGGAAGGCGGAGCTGCTGCGGGACGGGTATGATGTGGCATTGGTCGCCGTCGGCATCACGGTCCTTCCGGCGCTGGAAGCGGCCGAGCGGCTGGCGGACGAGGGCATCTCAGCAGCCGTCGTCAACGCCCGCTTCGTCAAGCCGCTCGATCGCGCGTTGATCGCGCAGATGGCTCGTCAGGTAAAGTGCCTGGTGACAGTGGAAGAAGGCTGCCGCTTGGGCGGATTCGGGTCGGCCGTGTTGGAGTCGCTGTCAGACCAGGGGATCGTGCACGTGCCGACCACAATGCTGGGGCTGCCTGACAAGTACATCGAGCAAGGGCCGCAAGACCTCCTGCGCGTGCAGTACGGGCTGACGACGGACGGTATTTATGAGTCGGCCAAGGCCCTCTACACGATGACGGTTTTGGGAGTGGAGCGCCGCTAGCCATGTTCATCAAGCGACGCAAGACGCGACAGATCCGCGTCGGGAACGTCCCCATCGGAGGCAGCGCGCCGATCGTGGTCCAATCCATGACGACGCCGGACACCGCCGATGTGAAGGCTACCGTCGAGCAGATCCACCAGTTGGAGCAGGCCGGCTGCGAGATCGCGCGGGTGACGGTCAATACGCCGGAGGCGGCGAAGGCGCTTCCGGCCATCAAGCAACAGACGACGATCCCCATCATCGCCGACATCCATTTCGACCACCGGCTGGCGCTCAGGGCCGCCGAGGTGGTGGACTGCGTGCGGATCAACCCTGGCAACATCGGCGCCTGGTGGAAGGTGGAAGAGGTCGTCAAGGCCGTGCGGGGGCGGAACATCCCGTTGCGAATCGGCGTCAATGGCGGCTCGCTGGAGCGGGAGCTCCTGGCCAAGTACGGCTATCCCACCGCCGAGGCGCTGGCGGAATCCGCCCTGAACGCCGTGCACGCGCTGGAGGACATCGGCTTCACCAACATGAAGGTCTCGCTCAAGGCCTCGGACGTGCACTTGATGGTGGACGCGTACCGGCTGTTCGCCCTCCAGTCCGACAACCCCCTGCACCTCGGTGTTACGGAAGCTGGCACGTTGCTGACGGGGTCCGTCAAATCCGCCGTCGGCATCGGGATGCTGCTGGCCGATGGGATCGGGGATACGATCCGCGTCTCGCTGGCGGCCGATCCGGTGGAGGAGGTCAAGGTCGGTTTCGAGATCCTCAAGGCCCTCGAGTTGCGGCACCGCGGGGTGAACGTCATCGCCTGTCCGACGTGCGGCCGTGTGGAGATCGACGTGGTCAAGCTGGCCAACGAGATCGAGAAGCGGCTCGGCCATGTCCGCGTGCCGCTCACGGTGTCGGTGCTGGGCTGCGTCGTCAATGGGATCGGCGAGGGCAAGGAAGCCGACATTGGCATCGCCGGCGGAGAGGGCCACGGCATTCTCTTCAAGGAAGGCAAGCTGGTCCGGAAGGTGAAGTCGGAAGAGTTGATGGAGACGCTGCTGGCCGAAATCGAGATCATGGCCAAGGAGCGCGAGGCCGCGTCCTCCGACAACGGCAGCAACGGGCAGCCCGAGACCACACCCAAGACCGCTTCCACTCAATCAGCTTCGGCGAAGAACCACATTCCCCTCATCAGGAAGGTTTGAGCCGGACCGCGCGATCCGGTTATAATCCCTCTCGACAAGGCGCCGTACCCAAGTGGCTAAGGGAGCAGTCTGCAAAACTGCGATGCGGCGGTTCGATCCCGCCCGGCGCCTCCACACATTGCACCCGCCCGCCCCGACTCCGCCAAGACGGCCCCTTTACCCGTGGACTTGTTGAGCCCGCCATTTCGATCAACATGGCGGGATATTCAATACCACCAGTGGTCTTCAATTCGCCTTTTTTCATTCCGCCTGCGGGCCGTGCTTGAGGGCCCAGAGGAGGGCGGCGCGGCAGATCGCGAGCGGGGCGGTGTCGGCGCAGAGCACGACCTTGTTCAACAGCTTGGTGTTGATGACACAGTACCAGCACTCGGTGCCCTCGGGGTAGCCGAGCGCGGCGAGGTTCTGGTGTTTGTGCTTGAAATGCGGCGCGCCAAAATACACCCCGTCTTTGTGGATCATGGTTTCCACCACCGTCCACGCGGCCGCGATGTCGGTGGAATAGGGCGGGATTGGCTCTCCCGGCGTAAGCCCCATCACCGTTTCCGCGATCAGTCTGTCCAGCTCGCGGCCCGCTTCGATCTTCGCCGGATCGATCATCGCTGGGAGTGTACCACACAGGCAGGTGTTCCTCCGAAGGGCCAGCATTGACGCTGACGCCTCGGGGGTGATAGAGTCCTCCTCGCACCGCAACCGAGGAACCGAGCATGGCCGTTCCCGTCTCCCAGATGTACACCGTCGCAACGTACGTGCTGGCCCAGAAGCTCAAGGGGGTCAAGCGGTACCCGCTCGTGCTGATGCTGGAGCCCCTGTTTCGCTGCAACCTCGCGTGCGCCGGCTGCGGCAAGATCCAGTATCCCGACCACGTCCTGGACAAGCGCCTGACGCCGGAGCAATGCTGGACGGCGGCCGAAGAGTGCGGCGCGCCAATCGTGAGCATCCCCGGCGGGGAGCCGCTCATCCACCCGGAAATGCCGACGATCGTGAAGGGGTTGGTTGAGCGGAAGAAGTACGTTTATCTCTGCACGAACGCCATTTTGCTGGAGCGCAAGCTCGATGACTACACGCCGTCCAAGTACCTGACGTTCAGCATCCACATGGACGGGCTCCGGGAGGAGCACGATATCGCCGTTTGTCGCGACGGCGTCTATGAGGTGGCTGTCCGGGCGATCAAGGCGGCCCTCAGGCGGGGATTCCGCGTCACAACCAATACCACCTTGTTCGACGACGCCGACCCCGAGCGCGTTCGCCAGTTCTTCGATGCCATGATGGAGTTGGGCGTCGAGGGCATGATGATCTCACCCGGCTACAGCTACCAGAAGGCGCCTGATCAGAAGAACTTCCTCAAGCGGCAACGGACGCGCGAATTGTTCGAGCGCATCCTGCACGCGCCCAAGAAGGGCTGGCGGTTCAACCAGTCGCCACTCTTCCTGGACTTCCTGATGGGCAAGGTGGACTACCAGTGCACGCCGTGGGGCAACCCGACTTACAACATCTTCGGCTGGCAGAAGCCCTGTTATCTGCTTCAGGACGGCTATGCCGCGACCTTCACGGAGCTCATCGAGGACACGAACTGGGACAACTACGGGACTGGACGGAACGAGAAGTGCGCTGACTGCATGGTCCATTGCGGCTACGAGGCATCGGCCGTGAACGATACGTTTAGTACGCTGCGAGGATTTGGCCGGACCGTCGTGGCCACACTCATGCCGACTGCCCGCTAGTTGTTTGCTCGCGCCTTGTGCCTGACGCTCAGCCCCACAGCACGAGTTCACCTTCGCTGGAAGGACGTCTCTTCCAGCCGGCGAACGCAACAGAGCTGCGAGAAGCTGTGGAGCTCGCCTTCGACTACCGTGGCGATGTGACGCTGGAAGTGACCTCCGGAGAGAAGATCGAGGGGTACATCTTCAATCGCAACGCGGTAGCTTCCCCGCCGTTCCTGCAGCTCTTTCCCAAGGGACAGCCCGGCGAGATGAAGATTCCGTATCCCGACATCGTGGCGATCGCCTTTACCGGCGAGGACACCGCGTCCGGAAGGTCCTGGGAAGCCTGGGTGAGGAAGAAAGAGTCGGAGCGCAAGGCGGAAGCCGCCCGCATCGCGGGGGAAGCCCAGGCCCGCGGCCACTTGTAATCAGCTTTTTCCCCGAAAGGCCTCCAGCGGTGATGGCCGACGACAACACAGCTTCTTGCGGGGCCCGATCCGTCGAAGACATCCTCGCTCGCGGTTATACCGTCAAAACCTTCGAATACCTCGGGCAGGGCTGGAACGCTTTTACGGACAATCCCGTCGGGTTTCTCGGGTTCACGCTGGCCTTGACGTTCGCTTCTCAGGTCGTTCCCCTGCTGGCTCCCATCGTCGGCCAATTGCTCAGCATTGTGATCCAGGTTGTGATGTTCGCCGGGTTGGCTATCGTGACCTGGAAACAGGGCAAGGACGGCAGCACGGTGTTCGCCGATTTCTTTCCTGATTGGAAGACGACGGCTCAATTGGTCTGGTGTACCGTCGTCGGTCTCCTTCTTATTGTCATCGGGCTCGCTTTCTTGGTCCTTCCAGGCATCTACTTGTTAGTGGCCTACATCTTTTCCTACCTGCTGATCGTGGATCGGAGATTGGGGGTCTGGCAGGCGCTTGAAGGCAGCCGCCGGGTCGTGAACAAGCACTGGTGGGGCGTCTTCGGATTGACGCTGGCGATGCTCCTCCTGATCGGCATCGGCGGAATGATCGGGGTGGGCGTTCTTGGGGTGCCGATCGGCTATGGGCTTTCGGGGTGGTTCCCGGAGGTGAGCCTGGATCAGCTTCCCCTCGCACTGCCGGCCACTGGTGTGACGATCAACCTGGGCATGGTGATCGGGCTGGTCAGCGGCATGATGGTGGGCGGAGCCGTCGGGGTGGCGGTCTCCGGGAGCATGCTGGGCGCCGCCTATGCCGACATTTTCGGGTTGGCCGCGTCCTCACAGGCACACTCTTAGCTTACGGGTTATTCCTGTGTTCTACCCCGTTTGGGGCGGGGCAGGTATTGGCGGCTGAATTTATTGACAAAGGTGGACACCTGTGTTAGATAGGCCGGACTTTAGCAGAGTTGGACAGACTATTTCCAAGGTGCTGAGTACGGGACCGTCGTGGAGTGGCGCGGCGGCTTTTTTCGCTCTGGTTGGACTCATCGTTCCATACCCAGCTTGGGCCACCCACGAGATCGATCACCGGTTTATCATCTCAGGCTACGTGCGGGACAAGGAGGGGAAGCCGGTCAGGGACGTTCGGGTGCAGGTGCGGGACCTGCGCGACCAGAGCGTTGATCCCGTCAACACCTACGCAGATGGAAGCGGATTTTACAAGGTGGTCCTCCACCTGCATAACACCAATGCAGGGGATCCCGTCCAAGTCTCGATCAAGGACGAGCGCTCTGGAGTCGATGAGGTCAAAAAGATTCGGGCCGAGTTTAATCCGAACGACCGGCGGACCGAACGGGGGGCGACGGTGAGCTTCGGACCGGAGCCGGAGCGATCGTCGGGGGGCGGGCTTGGAGGATTGGTTGGTACGGATGAAGCGTCCTCATACTGGCTGTACGGAGTGGGAGGAGTCCTGGCCTTGGCAGCGCTCGGTGCAGGGGTTGCCTGGTGCCCTGAAGCCAAGCGTCTTTATTTATGCGAGGGGTGTGCAGATAAGAGCAGATAAGAAAGGAGCTTGAGGGCGGTTATGAAGATCAACGGTCTGATGGCGCTGGCAATGATCGGGTGTGTTGGAGTGCTCCTGACGGGGTGCGAGGCAGAGGAGGGCCCCATCCAGCCCCCTCCGCCTGCTCCTCCAGAGTATGCCGACAAGCACATGCCGGCCGGGTGGTGGGCTGATGAAAAGATCATCGCCGAGGGCAAAGAGATTTTCGAAGGGGTCAAAAACATCGACGTCAATTGCTCGTCCTGTCACGGCAAGGACGGAAAGCCGGTCAAGGCGGGCGCCAGGGACTTCCGCAAGACCGAGCGGATGAAGCTCTACCCAGACAGTGTGTGGTTCTGGCGGATTTCGGAAGGCGTCCCCAACACCAAGATGAAGGCCTGGAAGAGCAAGCTCCCCGAGGAGGACCGGTGGAAGGCCATGGCCTACGAACGGACGTTCGGACTCAAGGGTATGGGCTACGATGTGGCCAGGCAGGAGTGGGTCCCTCTGGCTGAACTCGGGAAACCCGCGCCCGCGGCAGGGGCGACCCCGGTGGCCGGCGATGGCAAGGCTCCGGCAGCGGCACCTGCCAAAGATGGCGCCAAGAAGGGTAAGGGTGGGAAATAACAGGTCCATGCGCGGCGTTCTCAAGATTGTCCTGGTCGTAGCGGGGCTCCTGTTCATCGGAACGGCCGTCGCCTACGCCCAACTGCCTGAGCCCAGGGCACACGAGTTTCCCTATCTGGGAAACCGTGGGGCTGTTTGGGTCGTGGCCCAGCTCCATATCTTGTTTGCGGCGTTCATCCTGGGAGCGCCGATCTTCGTGGTGGTGAGTGAGATCCTTGGCTGGAAGAACCAGGATGTCCGGTACGAGCGACTGGCCAAGGAGGTCACCAAGGTCACAGTGATCCTCTACAGCATGACGGCTCTGACCGGTGGCCTCTTCATTTTCGTGCTGCTGGCCACCTACCCGCAACTGACGGCGTGGCTGATCAATCACTTCTTCGCCGTCTTCGCCGTGATGTATCCCCTGCTCTTCATCTTCGAGACGATCGTCCTCTATCTCTACTGGTACACCTGGGACGCCTTGCAGGGTCCCAAGAAGCTCCGGCACATCATGCTCGGCGTGCTCTTGAACATCATCGGGTTGGCGACGCTCATCGTGATCGACGGCCCGACGGCGTTCATGAACACCCCGGCAAAGTTTGCAGAGGGGGGGATGGACCTCAAGACGTTCATCGAGACCACGGCGACGTTGTGGGACAAGATGAACAACTACAGTTGGTGGCCGCTGAACATCCACCGCACGGTCGGCAACGTGGTCTTCGGCGGGTTCATCACCGGCCTGATCGGGGCCTACCTATATTTGGCTGCCAAGAATGACGAGGACCGGGCCTTCTACGATTGGTTCGGGTTTGTGGGCAATCTGATAGGGGTGGGGGCGCTGTTGGCCCTGCCGTTCGCCGGCTACCTGCTGGCTTATGAGCTGTGCGACTACGATGCTTCCATCTGTCCCTACATGATGGCCGACCAGTTGTCCATGTTCTTTGAGATGCAGGGGGCGATGGTCGGGCTGATCTTCCTCGGGAGCAACTACTACATCTGGCTGAGCATGAAGCGGATCGAAGGGCTGGAACAGATTCGGATGAAGACCACTACCCTGGTCCTCATGGCGAGCATCCCCCTCGTGTTCATGCTGATCTGGACGAAGTTTCCGATCCCGGACAAGTTCGCCTTCATTTTACCGGCTTGCTGGGTCGCGCTGTTCGTGATTGCCGGCCGATTCCTCAAGTGGACCGTCGGGGCGCAGACCCTGGTCAAGGTGGCGTTCCTGATGGTGATCATCGGCAATGCCATCTGGATGACGCCCCATGCCTTCGTGGCCACCCAGGCGCTGGCACCCGATGACGGCTCGCTCAGCTTGCCGCATGGGGAGCTCAGCCTGGGCTTTGTGACGATATCGTGGGGCGATTTGGCGCTGATGCCGGCCAAGAATGCCGCGGCGTTCACGTTGGTCTTCGTCACCGTCGTGAACTACATCCTCTACAATCGGGCCCTGCGTCAGGGACGGATCACCTGGGGCACGATCGACTTCGCGGCCCAGTTCGTCCTGGTCTTCCTGGCCTTCAGCGCGATCTGGACGATGACGCTGATGGGCGCCGTGCGCGAGCTGACCCGCAAGTACTTTCACGTCTTCAACCTGCTCTATGATTTCACGCCTGAGTCCTACACGCCCACGCTGGCCTATTCCAGTTGGGTGTTCACCGGCGTCACGGTGACCTTCTACATCATCGTCAGCTTCGCGATCGTCCTCACGCTTCGCACGGGAAAGGAAAAAGCCCCCGCCGAGGCGGCCAAAGGGGTGCCGGCCGTCGCCGGTGCGGAGTAAGGGAATCCACCGTGGAGGCGCAACGAAGTTTCATCGGAGTGGTTGTCAAAAGAGGGTTCCAGGGCATCGTGGCGGCCGTGGTGATGTGGCTGGCGTCCCGGTATCTCTTCCACTTTCCCCCAGTGTTTCAGGTCATGTTTGTTCTCTATGCTCTCCTCGGGACCGGCGTCTTTATCTTGCTGGACGCGCCGTCCCTCTCTCCCGTCAGCGGTATCAAGGCGATAGCCTTGCTGGTGGGATTTTACGTGGTGGTCTCGCTGGTCTTCATTGCCGGCGCCAGCGCGCTCCCGCAGTACGATCCCATGGTCGAAAAAGGAAAGATCGAGAAGATTGTCAAGCCCAAGTTGGCGGCGACCGAAAAAGGCAAAATTGAGGAGTTGCTGAAACGCACGAAAGAACTCGATGCCGAGAGCCAAGCCATCCTCAAACGGCTGGAAACGTTGGGGGGCGAGAAGGCGAAGAGGATCGAAGCCTCAATCGGCGGTGGGGCGTCCGCTGGCGCCGCACCGAGGGCAGGTGGCGGGAACCTGGTCGCGCTCGGAAAGGAGCAGTACGAGCTTCAGGAGTGTTACAACTGCCACAAGATCGGCGGGAAAGGGTCGGTCAAGAAGCGGGGGCCGGTGCTGGACAACATCGGCAACCTCATGAAGACCGAAGAGATGAAGGAAAAACTCCTGAACCCCCGGGCGTGGATGGCCGAAGGCTTCGAGAAGGAGTACAACAAGAAATTGATGCCCGACAAGTACAAGGAGCTCATGTCGGACCAGGAGATCGACGCGCTCGTGGCGTATCTGTCGACGTTGAAGGACGCGTCGGTCCAGACACCCAAACCCGTCAAGAAGTTGTAGGCGCCGGGGTCGCCCTCCATGGGCAGCGTGCAACCCAAGATCAAATCCAAGGTCCGGTGCGTAGACGGGGAGGTCGGCGAGGTCGCCCACGTCATCGCCGATCCGCTCTCACTAGACGTGAGCCACATCGTCGTGCGCGCGAACGGGACCGAGCGACAAGTCCCGGTTAGCGCGATAGGCGCAGTCCGCGACGACGCGGTCCAACTCACCTGCAATGTCGCCCAATTCAGCGGCTTTCCCGAGCTCGAGCGCGAGGATTATGTCTCCTCGAAAGAGGTCGAGATCCCGCACTTGGAAGACCGGATCCGGGTGGAGCCCGGGGAAGTCCTCGTGCCGCTCCCCGTTCTTGAGAAAAACTGCGCGCGGCGGTCGTTCTTCGCCGGCTTCATCAAGGTCATCGGGGCGCTGATCGGCCTGCCCCTCGTCTGGCCCGTCCTCCGGTTCATCATGAAGCCCATGTACGTCCCGTACGACAACCACTGGATCAAAATCGGCAACATCAGCAAGATCAAAACGGACGATGTGGGCGTGCAGTACATCTTCAAGAAGTCCTTCAAGGACTCGGTGCTCGAGCGGGAAGAGGACAAGAATCATTGGCTGGTCAAAGCGTCTCCAGAGACGCTCAAGAAGATCTACCGGCACGGCGACATCACGTTTTACGACGAAAAGGGCGCGGTCGTCTGGGTCAACAACCAGACGGTCCCCTACGTCGCCTTCTCCGGCAAGTGCCCCCACCTCGGGTGCGGCTACAAGTGGCGGTCCCATAAAACGCGGGGCCAGGTCTTTCTGTGCCCTTGCCACCTCAGCATTTACGATGCCACAGGGATGGTCCTGGACGGGCCGGCCCCCCGCTCTCTCGACGTGCTTCCGATCAAGGTCGCCGCCTCCGGGGACATCGAAATCATCGACGTCGAATACAAGGCGGGCAAGAAGGAGCAGGTTCGGATCGCATAGATGAACGCGATCTTTCAGAAGGTGTACGACTTCGTCGACGAGCGGATCGGTCTGAAGACGCTCGAGGCCAAGCTGATGAACGAGCCGATCAAGGGGGGCTCGCGCTGGGCGTATGTTTTCGGCTCATGCCTGCTCTTCATCTTCATCATGCAGGCGATCACGGGCATGCTCCTGATGTTCTACTACATCCCCAGCGCCGACCATGCTTACGCCAGCACCCAGTTCATCATCCACGAGGTGGACTACGGGTGGTTCATCTTGAGCTATCACTTCTGGGGCTCGTCGGCGATGGTCGTCATGGTCTTCGCGCACATGTCCCAGGTGTTTTTGTGGGGGGCCTACAAGAAACCCCGGGAAATGATCTGGCTGGTCGGGCTGGTCCTGTTTGTGATCGTGATGGCCTTCGGCTTTACCGGCTACCTCCTGCCGTGGGATCAACGGGCCTACTGGGCCACGACGGTCGGCGTCGAGATTATGGACAAGACGCCCATCGTGGGCGATTTCCTGGCCCGGTTCTTAAAGGGCGGGCCCACGCCGGGGCAGATGACCTTGAGCCGGTTCTTCGTCATCCACGTCATGATCCTGCCGGCGGCCCTGATGGGCCTGGCGGGCCTCCACCTCTTCTTCTTCCGCTCGGCCGGACCGGCCGGACCGTTCCGCGGGACAACGGAGGAGTTGAAGGCCAAGACCGATTTCTTCTTCCCGCGCCAGGTGTGGAAAGACATCGTCGCGATGGCGGCGGTCTTCATGATCATCTGTACCTTGGCCTTCATCGAACCGGTGCAGTTGCTCGAACAGGCGACGCCGGATCCCGGGGAGTACCATCCCGAACCGGAATGGTATTTCCTGTTCCTGTTCCAGATGCTGCGCTGGAAGATCTTCTCCGGCGAATTCGGCCAGTTCCTGGGGGCGATCGCGATTCCAGGCCTGTTCCTGCTGCTGTTGGCCGCGCTCCCGTTCATTGACCGGAGCCCGGAGCGCAACATCTTCAAGCGGCCCATCGCGCTCCTGTCCTGGACCGTCGTCATGATCGGGATCGTGGTCCTGACCGTCTCCGCGATCCTGAACCGTGAATTCTTGGACTGAAGAGAGCCAGGGGCATGGCCCATCCCGTTGAAAACCTCTCCTCCATCAAGCTGGCTTGGGCCGTGGCCTGGTCGGCTTTCTGGACTGGGTTTCCGTTCAAACTGATTGTCGCCCTTCTCCTGCTCGCGGGGCAGGTGCATCCGTGGGAAGGCGCGGGGCTCGTCACGCTGCTCGTGGTGTCGATCCCGATCGACATCTGGGCGGTGGGGCTGACGGCCAGGACCGTCTTCCTGGAGCGGCTGAGCATGGAAATCCGAGGACCGGTAGGGGTGAGCTTGTGGTGGCAGGGGGCGGTGCTGGGCGCTCTCGTGTTGGGCGGGGCCTATTACGCGGTCGGCACCACCGTGGCCGTCGGCCAGAAGGTCGCGGCGGCTATCATCGCCCTGATCAAGAAATTCTACCCGGCGCTTCCGATTGCCGAGCAGATCACGCTCGAGTTGCTCCTCTGGACCATTCCCACGGCGATCGTCCTGCTGGTGTTTGTTTTGCTTTGGCTGCACCTCTTCGGATGGCGCGTGAAACGGGTCGTCGTCGCCTCGGGCCAGACCAGTTCTGCCAGTTTCGTGGAGCGCGTCCGTCAGTGGGATTACGCGCGCGTGCCGGCTGATCCGACACTGGTGCTGGTCTCGTTCGCTGGGGTCATCGTGACGCTCACGGTCGTGTTCTGGGTCCTGCTGCCGGTCACGACGCCGACGCCCCACCCGGATTATCCGCTCCAGCAGGTCCAGAAGGCCTCAAAGCCGGTCAAGCCGGAAGAGCTCATCAACAAGACCGAAGCGACCCTGAAGAAGGCGGAGGCCGTGCTGGCGGCCCTTGAGAAGGAAAAGAGCAGGGAAACGACAAAGGGCAAAAGCAAATAAAAGGAGAGATCGCCATGGGACCGCATACGAGCCATCGGCGCTCGGACAACAGACAGGCACGACAGGCCGGCGCAGTCGTCCCGGCGACGCGCGTGTGGGCATACGCGGCGCTGGTCTTCATGCTCTTCACGGTGGCCGCCCCTCTGGGCCTGGCCTGGGGGCAGGAAGCCCCTGCGGGGCCGGCGACGGAGTATCGCGACATCCTTCCCGGTGTGGTCGGCAGCCGGAACCTGATCTGGATCATCGCGCAACAGCACCTCCTCCTGGCGGGCTTCGTGCTCGGGGTGCCGATCTTCGCCTGGGTCTGTGAGATCGTCGGGGTGCGGACCGGGGATCCGCGTTACGATACGCTGGCCAAGGAGTTTACCAAGTTGTTGACTTCCGCCTATGCCACCACCGCCCTCTTCGGCGGCATCCTCTTGTTCCTGCTGATTGGGCTGTATCCCAAGCTCATGTCCTACCTGACAGATGTCTTCTTCCCGTCGTTCCTCGTGTACTGCGTGCTGTTTCTGCTGGAGACGGTGACGCTGTACCTCTACTGGTATGGATGGGATTCGATGCAGGGAGCCACGAAGGGGTTCCACCTCTTCCTGGGTTTCCTGCTGAACGTCTTCGCGTTCTTCATCATGATCGTGCCCAATTCCTGGGCGACCTTCCAGGCGAGTCCGGTTGTCATCACGGAAGGGAGCATGTGGGCTAGGGCCTGGGCGGCGACCTGGAATCCCACGTGGTGGCCGGTGAATGTGCACCGGTTGATCGCCAACGTCGTGCTGGGGGGCTTCATCTGCGGCGCCTATGCCGGGTTGAAGTATCTCATGGCCCAGAGCAAGGAGGAACGCGTCCACTACGACTGGATGGGGTACGTCGGGAACTTCATCGGCGTATTCGGGATGTTGCCGCTGCCGTTCGCCGGGTATTGGCTGATGCGGGAGGTCTACCAGTACAACCAGCAGATGGGGATCACGCTGATGGGCGGCTTCCTCTCCTGGCTGTTCATCCTCCAGGCGATGCTGATCGGCATTCTGTTCCTGGGAGCCAACTATTACTTCTGGCTTGGCATCATGTATCGCATCCCCGGCTCCGAAGCCAAGTATCGGAAGCCGATCCTAGCGATGCTCGTGATCTTGCTCATCTGTCTCGGTGTCTGGATGACTCCCCATTCCCTGGTCGCGAGCCTAGAAGAGGCGCGGAAAATGGGTGGCACGCACCATCCGATGCTGGGGGTTCTCGGGGTGATGTCCGCCAAGATGACCGTGGTGAATGTCATGATTCTCGTCACGTTCATGAGCTTCGTGATGTACTGGCGGGCCGGCAAGCAGGAGACCGCCACGTGGGCCAAGGCGGCCAAGGTGGGCCAAGGCCTGATTCTGGGGATTGCGACGGTGGTCATCCTCGTGCTGGGGGTCTGGGGCTATTTCGTGCCGGCCATCACCCGCATCAACTACTTCTCGACGACGCAGGTGCTGGTCATGCTGTTCGTGTTGTTGACCATTACGCCTTTGACCGCGCTCGTGCTGAAGAGCGCCAAGACGACCACGGAGATGGTTTGGGGCATCATGCCGCCCCGGGCCGCCTACGCCCTCGTGTTGAACGCGGTCATGGTCATCCTGCTCATGACCCTCATGGGCTACGCGCGGTCATCTTCAAGGGTCCACTGGCACGTGTACGGGGTGATGCAAGACACCTCACCCTACGCCTATTCACCCGCGCTCGGATATGCAGCGGCCTTCATGTCGTTGAATACCTTTCTGTTCTGTCTGATGGTCGCGTTCATTTTCTGGGTCGCCTCTCTCGGTGGAGAGAAGAAGGGTGGCGCTCCGGGGAAGGCCCGTGTGAAGGAAGCCGTGAGGCCGGCTGTCGCAGGGGCCCGGTGACCGCGACTGATCAACAAGAGGGGGGGCAGGCGATCTCATGACCGAAGTCCAACTGCTGCAAACGATCGGGTTGAGCGTCGTGGGCCTGGGAGGAGCAATTCTCCTCTTTGTGAAGGCCCGCTTTGTCCGCGTCGTTGCCTTTGTGTCCATCGTGTTGGGGGGCTTTACCTTGGTCGCCTTAAGTATTCCTCAAATGGCCTCGTTGCCACCCGGTGTGGAGAAGTTCGATGTGGCGTCCATCAAAGACAAGAAGGAGTTGGCCTCCATCGGCCAGAAGATCTTCTTCGGCAAGGGCCAGTGCGCGTTGTGTCATACGATTGGAACCGGCGAAGGCCGGTGTCCCGATCTCAAAGGAATCGGCTCCAAGCTCACCCGCGACTTCATGTACGAGAGCCTGACCCAGCCCCAGGCTTACGTCTATAAGGACTACGAGCACGTCGGCCCGGCGAAGTTCTTCCCGGCCAAGATGCCGTACATCAACAAGAAGCCGATCGGGCTGAGCAAGAACGAGATCCTGGCGGTGATCGCGTTTTTGCAGAACATGTCCGGCGAGGAGGTGACCGTCGAGTTGTCTGAGATCGAAGTGCCGGGCTCAGCAGGCTCGGCGAGCAGGAGGGGAGTGCTATGACATTAGCGATGAAGGGGGCCGTTCTGTTGGTCGCGGTGTTTCTGATCGTGAAATTCGGCCTCCCGCTGATTACCGCGCCCTTGCCCATGAGTCTCATCTGGCTCTATCTGTTCCTGACCACTGTCGGCATTGTCGTGTACGGCACGCTCAGCGCCGAATCCACGGAGGCGCTCCTGGGGCCCATCTTCCGGTTCCTTGGCGGGGAAGGGTTGAATGGGTCGGCTAAACTTGCCCGTCTCGCGGTGCTGGTGCTCGTTCCCTTGTTGGTGGGGTGGCAGACTTACAGCGAATTGGTGCCCAGTTCGCAGCCGCCTGCCGAGAACCGGACCATCCATCCAGCCCCGCCGGGCGAGTTCGTCGGGCTGGCGAATCCGGTGCCGAACACGCCGGAAAACGTCATGATGGGGAAGGGCCTCTTTTCCGCGTTCTGCTCGCCGTGCCACGGGGCCAAGTTCAACGGCAACGGGCCTGCCTCCGACGGGTTCAACCCTCCGCCGGCGAATTTTGTCGATCCGGGCACGATTGCTCAACTGCAGGAGTCCTACCTGTTCTGGCGCATCAAGAAGGGCGGGGTGGGGCTGAATGTCGAAGGTCACCCCTGGAAGTCAGCCATGCCCCGATGGGAAGTGGAGCTGCCGGACGAATGGATCTGGAAGATCATCATGGCGGAATACGCGGGTTCCGGGCAGAAGCCCCGGACGTGGGAGTAGAGGCGATGAGGGGAGCGCCATCGGGACGTGCGTTGGCAGCCCTCTTGGCCGCGACGGTCGGGCTGCTGTGGGGGGCGCCGGTTCTCTCGCAGGAGACCGTCGTCGTCCGGGTGAAGCTGATCCAGGGCGAGGTCCCGACGGATCCGACGGCGCCGATCTGGAATACGATCCCGGCGACCGAGTTTCCGATGTCGCCGCAAGTCCACTGGCCAAAACGTATTCTGCAGGTCACCGTCAAATCGATCAGGGTACGCGGCGTGCACAACACCAAGCATATCGCCTTCCTACTGGAGTACGCCGATCCGACCCGGGACCCCGCGGATGCCGCCGCGCTGGAGTTCATGGTCGGCGACAAGAAGGCCCATTTCGCCCACGGCCAGCCCATGGCGCAGGTGGAAGGCGGACCGGTCAACATCTGGTACTGGCGAAGCGATACACCCGGCGCCGCGGACATGAACGCCCAGGGCTTCGGCACGCTGAAGAAGCAGGCCCAGCAGGACGTGCAGGCGAAGGGGGTTTGGAAGGACGAGAAGACCAAGGTCCGGTTCAAGGAGCGGAAGCTCATCCCTCGGAAGGACGCTCAGGGACAGGCGGTGAAGGATCCCAAGACCGGCGACCCGCTCTTCGATGAGGAGACGAAAGTGGTTGAGCAGGAGGTCACCGGCGTGTGGCGCGTCGTGTTCGTCCGGGCGCTCACCACGAGCGATCCGAACGACGCTCAGTTCCAGCCCGGCACGTTCCCGAACATCGCGTTCGCGGTCTGGGACGGCAAGAAGCTGGAAAGCGGCGATCTGAAGGAGTCGGGCTCGCAGAAAGCCGTCACCTCGTGGTGGTACTTCAACGCGGAGCCGCCGACCAACTATGCGATCTACCTCTACGGGCTCATTGCGGTGGTGGTGGCGGCAGGGGTGGAGTACGTCATCATCCGCAAGGTGAAGAAGGGGCAGCCGGCATGAGCAGGCAGCGCATCGTGGAGAGGGCTGCGGTCGCGGGGGTGGCGGTGCTGGTCGGGCTGGGCGGGTGCGCCCTGTTCGAGAACGAGCACGTCGCCAAGGGCCGCGCTCTCTATGCCTATTACTGCTCCCATTGCCACGGCGAGCACGGCAGGCCCGGCGAGGGCTTCAACTGGAAGCTCATGCCAGATCCCAAGCCCAAGGACCTGTCCAACAAGGACGAGATGAGCACCCTGAAGGACGAGGAGATCTTCGCGACCATCTCACGCGA
>VBOF01000290.1 GCA_005877855.1 Nitrospirota bacterium
AGGGGGCCCATGGTCATCCCTTCCTCCACGCCCTTCTGGACCGCAGAGATGTACTCCCTGGGGATGGCCCCGCCGCGGATGGCGTTCACGAAGACCAAGCCCTTGCCGGGTTCCGCCGGCTTGACCGTCAGGTTCACATGCCCGTACTGGCCGCGGCCGCCGGACTGCTTGATGTGCTTCCCTTCGGCTTCCGCCTCCGCCGTGATCGCTTCGCGATAGGCGACCTCCGGCGCGCCTGTGTTGGCCTCCACCCTGAACTCCCGCTTGAGGCGGTCCACCAGGATTTCGAGATGCAGTTCCCCCATGCCGGAGATGACCGTCTCGCCCGTCTCCTCGTCCATCTTGACCCTGAACGTGGGATCTTCCTGGGCCAACCGGCTTAAGGCGTAGCCCATCTTCTCCTGATCCTGCTTGGTCTTGGGTTCGATCGCCATCGCGATGACGGGCTCGGGGAACTTCATGAGCTCGAGCCGGATCGGATGCTTTTCCTCGCAGAGCGTATCGCCAGTAGTGGCCAGCTTCAATCCGACGACGGCGGCGATCTCGCCGGCGTAAATCGCGTCGATCTCCTCGCGCTTGTCGGCGTGCATCTTGACCAGCCGGCTGGCCCGTTCGGTCTTGCCCTTGTTCGCATTGTAGAGGCTCATCCCCTGGGTGATCACGCCGGAGTAGACCCGGACGAAGGTCAACTGGCCTATGTGCGGATCGTTCAGCATCTTGAAGGCGATCGCACAAAGCGGCTCGGTGTCGGAGGTCTTGCACTCGATCCGTCGCTCGCCGTCCAGGCTGTAGCCCAGCACCGGCGGGACGTCCAGCGGTGAGGGCAGGTAGTCCACCACCGCGTCCAGCAGGTGCTGGATGCCCTTGTTCTTGAAGGCGGACCCGCACAGGCACGGGCTGATCTTGATCGCGTTGGTCCCGATCCGGATGCACTGCCGGATCTCCTCCTCGGTCAGCTCCTTGCCGTTCAGGTACTTGTCCATGATCGCATCGTCGAACTCGGCGATTGATTCGAGCATCTTCTCGCGGTACTCCTTCGCCTGCTCCAGCATCTCCGCCGGGATCTCGCACACGTCGTATTGGGCGCCCTTGGTCTCGTCCTTGAAGGTGATCGCCTTCATGGCGACCAGATCGATGTGGCCCTTGAAGTCGCCCTCCCGCCCGATCGGGAGCTGCACCGGCACCGCGCGGGCGCCGAGCCGGTCCACGATGCTCTTCACGCTCATGAAGAAATCCGCCCCCGTCCGGTCCATCTTGTTGATGAACACGATGCGGGGCACCTTATAGCGATCGGCCTGCCGCCATACCGTTTCGGACTGCGGCTCGACGCCCTGCACGGCGTCGAACACCGCCACGGCGCCATCGAGCACGCGCAGCGACCGTTCGACCTCGATGGTGAAGTCCACGTGCCCCGGCGTGTCGATGAGGTTGATGCGGTGCTTGCGCCACTCGCAGACGGTCGCGGCCGACGTGATCGTGATGCCCCGTTCCCGCTCCTGTTCCATGTAATCCATGACCGTGGTGCCGTCATGGACCTCGCCCATCTTGTGGGCGACGCCGGTGTAGTACAGGATGCGCTCGGTGGTCGTCGTCTTTCCGGCATCGATGTGCGCCATGATGCCGATGTTCCGGATTTTCTTCAGTTCATGTGATCGGGGCATATCCTGTCCGCTTCCTGCTTAAGATCGACTACCGACACGCCTGCGCTTCCTCTATCGTTCCCTGTAGAAGCCACGGGCACGGGTTGAGCGTGGGGCCGGGATTACGAGGAAATGAAAGGTAGGAAGGGCCTCGGCCGATATAACACGCTACTATAGAGGATTAGCGCATCGCCGTCAAGACCGAGGCGCCCAGAGAATGCCTTTTCCGACCACGCGGTTGACCAGGTCGGGTACCCTTACGGTGACCCGTCCGATCAGGGGGTCCAGAATCACCGCTTGGTCTTCGCGGACTCCCACCAGCACCACGTATCGGGTCAGATCAAGACGTCGGCCCTCGAGGGTTTCGACCGTCGAGACCACGTCAGGCTCTTCCTGGAGCAACAGGATCATGGGGGGCGGACTCTCCAGGAAGGTAGTCGGAGTGATGACCACCGCCTTGGCCCGTAGACCCAGCAGGCGGCCGGCTTCTAGAAAGTCCGGAGGGGTTTTCAGCGTCGTTTCGAACGCTGTAGTGTCAGGGGGTGATCGCTTCCAGAAAGCCGCCAGAGTATAGGCCGCGGCCACGCTGGACAGGGCCGGCGAAGGGGCCCGCACGACCCCCTCCTGATCCGGAACGGGCGGACCCGGGAGCGCAGCAGCCGGACGGGATTCTTGGCCCGGCGAGGGTGGGAGCTTATTGGGCGCGGCGATGATCAGCAGGACCGCGGCGACAACCACCAGGCACACGCCGAGCCACCCCGCGGGGCCGATGGTTTGTGTCTCGTCGCCTTCCGAGAATGCGGTGGCCATTCACATCATTGACCGGAGCGAAGCATCAACCGGTAACATTCGGCCTGGTGCCAGAGGACGGTTGCCTGGTGAGTCGAGCGGGGGTGGCGGGCCAGATACCGGTCGGCAGCGGCGATGACGCCTGGGCAATCGCCCTGGTTCGCCAATTCCACAATCCTTTGAACTTCCGCCTCATCCCCGCTGTCCTTCCGCTGGCCCGTCGCTGGAAGAGCCCTCGGCTTCTTCTCGCGGACCTCCGCCGAAGCCGGTGGGCGCCTTTGCCTCGCCTGAGCGGGCGGTGCCGCCGTCGGCGCAGTTTGGGAGAAGGCGCCGGGCGACGGAAAGACGATCTTTGCCGTCATTCCCGAAAGTCGAGACGCCAGTTCGGGATGGCGATCGAGCGTCCCCGCCGGCAGGAGCAGCGACCGGCCGTAGTAAATGAGGTCCGGATTTCGAATTGTGTTGATGGCCAGGAGGTACGGGTAGTAGTCCCCCCGGCCAAACTTCCGCCTGGCGATGCGCCACAGCGAGTCGCCCTTGCGGATCGTCATGCGAGACAAGACCTTGATGTCCTGCGGCGCAGGCCTGACCCCCGTCGCCCAGTCCGCCGTGCCGGGCACCGGTATCAGGAGCACTTTTTCGGGATCGGCGGCGCCGGCAGGCACGGCCTGGGCAAAGAACAGGATCGCAAGCGCGCAGAAGACCGCACCGCTCATCACGGTCCTTCCCGACTGGGACCCGATTCGTA
>VBOF01000056.1 GCA_005877855.1 Nitrospirota bacterium
CAGGCTTCCTGCCTGGACGATCCGGAGCCGATCGGCTACGGCTGAGACGAACGTGATGACCGGGTCATAAAGATACTTCTGGAACACCGGCTCGATGTGAACTGCGAATCTTCGATGTTTGGCGAAATACCGAGATTCCTCCAGGAACTCCGTTTCCAGCTTGACCATCGGCTGATAGACGGTGCTGAACACGCGCTTGATCGGTTGGACGAACGCGGTGGCTGTATACTCCATCCGCGGAGTCACATTGAGTCCACAGCCCCAGGTCTTATAGATCCGTTTGCGCAGCGTGCCGCCCAGGATGACCGCTCCCATCAGCGCGGCGGGGATGATGACGGCCAGCAGCACCCCCAGGATAGGCGTGGAGACGCTGGCGAACTCCTCCCCCATCGTTGGCGTTAGCGCCAGTCCCCCTTTCGAGAGAAGGTCGCCTGCGATGGAGACTCCTGTCAAAGAAGCGGTGATCCGGTCGATCGCAGGGACGACCAGCATCGGCGCGAGTCCCAACGCCACGCACAGGAGCGTCATCCCGCCCATTCCGACCCGCATCGCCGGCGAGACCTCCCGAGATTGCTTGGCGTGGCGGCTTCGAGGCATGGCAAGGAAGCTGATGCCGAATGCCTTGGCGAAGCAGGCCAGCGCCAGGACGCCGGTCAGCGCCAGCATAGAAGCGCCGATTGGCAGCATGATTTTCGTCAGGATGTCCGGGATCTGAAAACTCAGGAACAGGCTCTGGAAGGTGAGCCACTCGCTGACGAACCCGTTGCTCGGAGGAAGCGCCGAAATGGAGACAGCCCCTATAAGAAAGAACAACGCCGTCCAGGGCATCTTCCGGATCAGCCCGCCGTACTCTTCCATGTTGCGCGTGTGTGTCGCCGAGAGCAACGCCCCGGCGCCCAGGAACAGAAGTCCCTTGAACACAGCATGGTTGATCGTGTGATAGAGTCCGGCCAAGAGCCCAAGCGCTGCGAGTGACTCCAGACCGTAAGACTGAAAGATCATCCCGGCGCCGATTCCCAGTAGGATGATGCCGATGTTCTCGACGCTGGAGTACGCGAGGAGGCTCTTGAGGTCGTGTTCCATCAGCGCGTACATGACCCCCAGCAGCGCAGAGGCAGCCCCGAGTGTCAGCACGACGAAGCCCCACCACCACGGAAACTCCCCGCCCAGGAAATCAAAATAGACCCGGACGATGCCGTAGATGGCGGTCTTGATCATGACTCCGGACAACAAGGATGACACGTGCGACGGCGCGGCCGGGTGTGCATAAGGGAGCCAGACGTGTAGGGGAACGATGCCGGCCTTAGCGCCGAACCCTATCAAGGCCGTGAGAAAGGCCAGGGTGCGAATGTCTTCGGGCAATGGGGACGCCGACTGCCGGAAGGCCTCGAAGGAGAACGAGCCGGCTTCCCGGAAGAACACCAGAAACATCAGGAGGATGAAGGCCGTTCCGACGTGCGTCATGATCAAGTAAAAGAAGCCCGCGTGCCGGACCTCGGCTTTGTCGTGTTCGGTCACGACCAGGAAATAGGACGACAGGGACATGAGCTCCCAGACCAACAGGAAAAAGAATCCATCGTCGGCCAGGACCACCAGCGTCATCGAAAGCAGGAACGCGTTGAAGAGCGAGCCCAAGGCTCCGATCGAGTAGCGCCCATAGAGTTCTCTGACGTAGCCCAGGGCATAGACGGAGACCGTTGCGCCGCACAGCGAAATGAGCAGGACGAAAAATGCGGCGAGAGGATCAAGACGGATCGCATAGTTCAGCAGCGGGAGCGAAGACGGAAAGCTGGCGTGGTAGGGGACCTCGGCGGTCAATCCCACTGCACCCAGTCCGACCCCGCCTATGGCGCCCCAAAAGGCCGCACCGTGGGCCACCCAGTTTCCGAGAATGTGCGATTGGGCAAAAGCTTCTATTGCGTTACCCGATCCTTTCGTCCGGTTCGTCCGATCGAGGCGTTTCAGGTCTTTTAATAATCGGGTTTTTTATCATCTTCCGCTGTTTCTTGCAAATGTTCTTCTGTGCCGCCGAGTGAGCCAGTTTCTCCAGTACCGATCCTCGTGGGATCTACGGCAAGCGGATGAGACGCGTAAGGAAGCGTCTTGATTTCGGGGGATGAACTTGGTACAAGAATAAACTTCGCGAGGTGCCGAGGTAGCTCAGTTGGCAGAGCACAGCCCTGAAAAGGCTGGTGTCGACAGTTCAATTCTGTCCCTCGGCACCAACGACGCACCGCCGCCCCACCGGGTTCTATCTCCTTTGAGCTCGTGACAATTGTTCAGGGAATCCGACCTGGCGTACAGCGCCCGTAAGGGGGCCGGCTACTTGTGGGCGTGGTTCTTGTCGAGGAGCGGCGCCAGGGCCTTCTCGATGGCGGCCTTTTCGGTTCGGCCCATCTGGACCCATTGCTGGGCCATCGCCACCAGGGAGTCCACGCGGGTAGCCACAGCCTCGACTCGCTGGGGGTCCAGGGCCACGCCTTTGTACACGACTTCCAAGAACAGCGTCTCCAGGCCATGCAGGAACTGAATGATCGACGTGGCCCTGACGTCGCGGGCCGTCTCATACAGCACCGAGATTTCCCGCAAGCCGTCCTGGAGGTTGGCGCTCTGTGCATGGGAATCTTTGGTGCCAGCCTTGAGCCCGGCGATGCCCTGCTGCAACGTCTCCAACCGGCGCCGGGTTTCCTGCAGGAACCGCACGTCGAGCCACTCTAGTTGGTGCAGGATGCTGGCGATCGAGGCGGCTGTGACGTCCGCCGATTCCTGGTCCGACAGCCGGTGCAATCTGCGGAGCACGAGCTCGACCAAATTCCTGTTGGGCTCCAACGCGGAGGGGCGCGCATGCTTGAGGTCCAGCAGCGCCTGTACGATTTTTCCCAGGTAGGTGCCCTCGGGACTGACGGGCCGCTTCGCAGCGCGCGCTGCTGTCTTCGGGAGCCCCTGCACCTTGGCGACCGCTCGCTCCAGGCCGTCCGCTTGGAGATGCATGATGCTTTCGAGATTGCCCTTGGCGGTCGTTCGCTGCGTCGCCATATGCAGGACTTGCACAGAGGCGGTCACGAGCGCGATCCCCTGCCGAATCGTGGCGAAGTGTTCCGGCTTGGCGGCGACTTTTTGGGATTGCATGGCTTGCAGGAGCGGGACCAATGTGAGGATGAGTTTCTGGAGCGCGGTCAGGTCGACGGTGGCGGCCGATCCCATGAGGTTGGTCAGGCAGCGGAGAATGATGTCGTAATGTTTCTTTTCCTTATCCGGCGTCTCTCCGCTTTCCAACTCTTGCAGGGCGACCTTGATCTGCTTGATCCACTCCAACCCCTCTTCGGCAAACAGCTGGAGGACTTCTTCTTGAAACTGGTCTTCGCTCGTGTCCATAGACCTGCGCCGAATCTATCGCTTGCGCCGCCCGTTTTCCGACTGCGGGCCGAGCGGAGCCAACGATGCGGTCATGATACGTCTCGGTCCAAGGGTCGCCCGGCCTGGCGGACGGATTCGCCCAGCATCTTGAAGAGTTTTTCCGCCGACGCGGCCGCCGGCTCCAGCGCCGCCAGCAGTTTGTGTAGCTCGGCCGTCTGGTTTTCGGCTTCTGCAAGCCGGGCCGCCAGGTCCTGGATGAGCGCGGATGCCTGGGCCAACTCCTTTTGCTGCTGCGCCAGGCGTTCTTCCAAGGCATGACTGGCTGACGTGGAGCTATCGGGCACGGGCATCGGCCGGCCGAGATCCTCGGCCGGCGCGGCCGCCATCGTCGGTGTCGGCAATCCCACCGCGATCCCCGGTGCTGTCGCGGCCGGCGCCCCCGGCGGTTGAGCCTTTCGAGCGGACAGCAGATGGAGGACTCGCTCGCGCAGGGCTGCCGCTTGGAAGGGTTTTTTGATGACGCCGTCAGCCCGGCAAGCCTCGGCTTGCCGCGTGAGCTCCTCATCCACGAACCCCGATACCAAGATCACCGGCGTGTCCGCGAGGGCGGCGTTTGACTTGACGAACGCGCAGACGTCGAACCCGCTCTTGTCCGGCATGATCACGTCCGCGATGACCAGGTCAGGCCGCTTGGTGGACAGCCAGTCCAAGGCTTCCTCGCCACTGGAGACCGCCTCCACTTCGAGCCCGGCCTCGGTCAACAGCCGTTCGGTCACCTTTCGAACGCTGAGACTATCGTCGACAACTAAGATCGTCGGCATGGCTCTCCATGGGCGCTCATCGCACGGTCATCGCGGTTTGGCGGCGGTGGGCGCGCTCACAAACTGGCTGATCTCATTGATGAGGGCCCGTTCCTCGACCGGCTTGATGAGGTACGAGAACACCCCCAGACTCTCGGCCAACTGACGGTGCTCGCCGTCGGCCCGGGTGGTCATCACGATGATCGGCGTGGATTTCGTCTCGGGCCGGTTGCGCAGCGCCTGGATGAGCTCGAAGCCGTTCATCTTGGGCATCTCCAGGTCCGCAATGATCACCTGGAATGACGCAGCGGTGGCTTTGCGCAGCCCTTCCTCGCCGTCGGCGGCCGTTTGAACCTTGTAGCCAGCCGCTTCCAGCATGCGCCCGATGAGTCTCCGGACGCTCAGCGAGTCGTCGACCAGGAGAATCCCTAGATCCTCCTTCTCACCTTCCCGTTGCAACCGGCTGGGCACATCCTTGGCTAAGACGACTTGACATTCCGGATCAATGGTTAGCGGCAGGCTCACGGTGAACTTCGTGCCGACGCCCGGCTCGGTTTCAATGTCGATTTGTCCGTTCAAGTCAGTAATGACGCGCCTGACCACGTCCATGCCGACGCCCCTGCCCGCCTGATCGCCGACTTCTTCCGCCGTGGAGAAGCCCGGGAGGTAGATCAGCTTGATCAACTCGGCGGGAGACATCGCGGTGGCACGCTCGGGGTACACCAGACCTCGCGCGATCGCCTTCGCCTTGATTTTCTCGACGTTCAGTCCGACGCCATCGTCTTCGATCTCGATCACGACCGTCTTGCCCCGGGTAAAGGCATGGAGAGACACCGTGCACTTCTCGGGCTTTCCCGTTGCCTTGCGGACCGCCGGCGGCTCGAAGCCGTGGGCGACGGCGTTCCGCATCATATGGATCAACGGATCGACCAGCCGCTGGACGACACCAGCGTCCACTTCGGTGGTGGCCCCGGTGAAGACGACTTCGACATCCTTGCCCACCGTCCGTGCCATTTCCCGGACCGCCTTCTGGAACCGTGTGAACAGGGAGCCGATGGGGACCATCCGGGTGCGGGCAATCTCATCGCGCAGGTTGCTGGTCATCTGCTGGAACAGGCCCATGTCCTCGCGGGTTTCGCGGATCGCGTTGCTGAAGTGGGCCATCGCCTCGCTGACATCAGCCGACACCTCGGAAATGCACCGCGCCAGGATGTGGAAGTCATTGGACTTGTCGAATTCGAGGGCGCTGAAGTCGGCATGCTTCTCTTCAAACGTCCGGACCGTTTCGAGCATCCGGTTCTTATGCGCGTGCAACTGGCACGCCAACTGCTCGAGGACCGTCACGCGTTGCTCCAGCCGGCTGCGACCGATCACCACATCGCCGACCAGATTGAGCAGCCGCTCCAGCCGGTCCCGGCTGACCCGTACGGTGCTCTGGGCCATCTCTTTCGCGCCGACGGGGTGAGGACGCTCTTGGGGCTCTGCGGGCGCCGGCGCTTTCTCAGCCTGGACGGTGGCCACCTTGCGGAGTCGTTGCGTGAGGGGCAAGAACTGCCACCGCATCTGCGGCAGCCTGGCGGGGTCTCGTCCCAAGAGGAGGCGGACTTCATCCACGGCGTGGAAGAACAGGTCCGTCAACTCCGCCATGGCCTGCATCTTCCCATCGCGGATCGCACTCATGATGTCTTCCATGTGATGGGTGAGATCCCCGATGGCCTGAAATCCCACCGTGTACGCGGACCCTTTGAGGGTATGCACCGCACGGAACAATTGGTGGATCGTATCCTTGTTCGTCGGATCCTTCTCCATCCGGAGGAGGCAGGAAGAAATAGTTTCCAGGTACTCTTGAGCTTCAGGAATGAAGTACTCCAGGATTTCGGCCGACAAATCAGGCCGGAAGTAGCTGTCCGGCAGCGGAGCTTCTTCCGGTGCAGGCTCGGCAGCCGGAGACGTCGGGAGGAATTCCCGCAGCCGGCGGGGGTACCGGGCTTTCAGATCCTCGAAGATGGTGGGATCTTCCGTGCTTTTCCGGTTGATGTTGTCGATCTGGGCCCGGAGCGTCGTGACGATGTCGCGCAGGATCGTCACGGTGCTAGGCCATTCCGTCGGCGACACAGGAGCCGCCTGTTCGAGGATCCTGGCGAGGATCTTTGCCAAGCTGGCGCAGCCGGTGAACCCATAGAGGGATGAGGCGCCTGTCAGGTTATGGGCGATGATGAAGTGCTCATACAACGCCTCCTGTGTCGGCGTCGAGCCGTCCCTCGGGTCCAAGGCCTTGGCCAGTTTGAGCAGGCCGTCCGAGGCTTCGGTGGTGAAGATATTCAGGAGCGCCTGTCGATCAAAATCGAACGGCATCGCCTTCCCCTTCCCCCTAAGGATAGCCTGTGTGTGGGGCGGTGCTGGCGCGCTCAAGTACCGAGGCGTGGGAATCAGGAAGGTCCATTTATCCGAGAGCTTTCGTGACTGCACCCAGGAGACCTTCCGGCTTAAAGGGCTTCACGACGTAAGCGTTCGCGCCCTGCTGCTGGCCCCAGAACTTGTCGCTTTCCTGTCCTTTGGATGTGCAGAGCAGGACCGGGATGTTCTTGAACCGGTCGTCATTTTTCAAGTCCCGGCAGGCCTGAAAGCCGTTACGGCCCCGCATGACCACATCCATGATGATCAGGTCGGGTTTCTCGATGGCGAGCTTCTCTTCCAGTCTGTCGGTGCTCATGTAAGAGACGACCGTGTGGTTCGCCGATTTTAAAATCCCTTCAATGAGTCGCAATTCTGCGTAGACGTCGTCCACGAGCACGATCTTACTCATTGTGCGAAGCCTCCTGCCTCTACCGGCTTTCGCGTCTGAGTCGCAGGAGAAGAGTGCTAACTCCGCTCTATCAAAGCGAAAACAGATGGTAGAGGAGTTTCAGTTCCTTGTCAAGAAACTCGCCACTCATGTTCCTGACAAATTTGTCTTTTCCTGTAAGACGCGAGCGGAGACCTGTTGACAACTTCGAAGGTTCTGGTGTTTAGTGACCGTATGGACGCAAGTTCCCTCATCACTGCCGTGGAGCAGTTGATGGGGCCCATCACGGACATGTACAGCCAGCAGGTCAAGGCCCGCTCCGAACCCATCAAACCCCAGCTGGTGATGATCCGTCAGTATGAAGCCGCCGTGTATGGCTTTCGTGACCAGCGCCTCCCGGGCGAAGTCAAGGGGGTCAGCGCGCTCTTGGTCGAGTCCTTGGACGCGTTCGAGGCAGGGCGCGTGCTGGAAGCGGGACGGTTTGTCATGCAGGCGGTCGAGCAGTTTGAGGTCGCCGGCAAGGAGTCGGTCGTGACGATCACCGAGGAACAGGCCGCCAAGCTCGGCCAGTTCCGCAGCGCCCTGTTCAAGATGATCAATCCAGGTCACGAAATCAGCCCTCAGGATATCGCCAAGAGGCGCACGGCTGCTCAGAGCCAGTGGTAAAGGGACCCTGGCAGGATCGTGATGACGCAAAAGTTTGAGTTCGTCGGCACCGTCCAGCTCTGGCCAAACGGCGCGCGTGGCAATCCTGTGGCCCTGTACCTGGAGAAGCTCGAGAACGGTGAATGCCGGATCAGCGCGCGGCTGCCGGCATGGCGCCACGTCGTGGGAGTGGGCGCGACCGTCAACAAAGCCGCCGGCAATTACGAACTGACCCTCAAGGCCGCGGTACCAGCCGATGGTGCCTACGAAGGCCCGTACTGGAACGGCGGCATCAAGGCTGAGAAGCCAGCCCCGCCGAAACCTGCGGCTGCGACACCTCAAGCGGGAGGGAGCCCCGCGGAAGCCCCTCCCGCACCCACTGGGATGCCGCCTACCCCTTCTCAGGGGACAGCGCCGGCATCTTCCTGATCGAACCTGACGCATGACCTGTCCCCGCTGCGCCAACCAGAATTCCCCGGACGCGGCCCATTGCAGCCGATGCGGACAACCCCTCTCCGTCAGCAGCGCCGCACCGGCTGCTTCCCTGCTGACGGAACTGGCGCTCTGGCGCGAGTTCATCGGCCCGCGCGCGGAGTATTACCTCGAACGCTTCCGGCTGTTTCGTGAGGGAGAGCGGGAGCGGTTTGCTCCGACCTGGCACTGGCCGGCGTTCGGCGTCGGCTGGCTCTGGTACCTCTACCGCAAGATGTACCTGCACGCCGGCGTGTTTCTCTTCGGCGGGCTCTTGCCCATGGTCTTGGGGGCCGGACTCGTCGGCGTGGTGATCTGGAACGTGTTCGCCGCCGTCGCCGCCAACTACCTGTACTACATGCACATCAAGCTGTCTTTGGTCTTGATCGAGCAGCGGGCGGGCTTGGATGAAACGGCGCGCCACCGCCTCATTACAGATGCCGGAGGCGTCCAGCCGTACGTGTGGTGGCTGGGCATCGGCCTGATGGCCGTGGCGATCGCGGCGGGGATCATGGAGGCTCCCGCGCCGGTCACGCCCCCTTCGTCCGGCGCGCCTGCCTAGCGCTCATGCGTCGCGGCCACGCCCGCGCCCGACCAACGGCTCTCCCGCGGCCATTCCCGTCCCGTGTGCTACAATACCACTCGATAGCGTATGCCCCCTTCAATCCATCCGGTTCACCTCATCACGGTCCTGCGCCAGAAGTCGCTGACGCCCGCGATCGTCTTTCTGACGTCCCGGCGATCCTGCGACGAGGCCCTGCAGGCGTTCGAGCACGCACCCGACCGCTTGCCGCCCGCTCGCCAGGAGAGCATCACCGCGGTCCTGGATGAGCTGACCGCTATCTACCCGAGCCTGCACGATCACCCACTGCGGAAGATCGTGACCGCCTGCGGCGTGGCCGCTCACCACGCGGGACACCTCCCGTCCTGGAAGATCGCCATTGAAGAGCTGATGCGGCGCGGATGCCTCGACGCCGTCTTTGCGACTACGACCCTGGCGGCCGGCGTGGACTTTCCCGCGCGCACCGTCGTGCTCACGCAGTCAGGCGTGCGGCGCGACCAGGACTTCACCGACCTGACGATCGCGGAGGTGGCCCAGATCTCCGGGCGGGCGGGTCGCCGCGGCAAGGACAGCGTGGGGTTCGCCATTGTCACGCCCTCCCCATACATGGACCTCGGCATCTTGATTCGCGGACTCACCGGCCGCCCTGAGCCCGTGGACAGCCAGTTCATCATCACCTACCCGATGGTGCTCAACCTGCTGAAAGCGCATCCGTTGGACCACATCCAGTCCATCCTCGCGAAGAGCTTCGCGCAGTATCAGATGAACGCCCAGGCTGTCCATCTGGAGCACCGCATCGAGAAGCTGCATGCGAAGCTGGAGTCCTACAAGCCGCGAGAGTGCTCCGATTGGCTGACTCAGTG
This sequence comes from Nitrospirota bacterium, assembly GCA_005877855.1. Lineage (GTDB taxonomy): Bacteria > Nitrospirota > Nitrospiria > Nitrospirales > NS-4 > NS-12. The sequence goes on from VBOF01000056.1 coordinate 9,484, forward strand.
GAGCGCCTATGACCACGCCACGCGGCAGACGGCCATGAAGCTCCAGGCACGGCGCCACCATCCGCCGGAGGTCCGGGCGCGGCTCCCCTATCTCACACCCGGGCGGGTCGTGGCCTTTCCACGGTTCCGCGGGATCGTTCTCCGACGCTACCGGAGCCGGGGCCAACGCCATGAGATGGTGACCATCCTCCGGAAGGGCGGCGTGATGGCGGAGTCGCCGGTCGCGGACGTCATGGGCGTGATCGACCGCACCTTTGACTTTGCCCCGGCGCCGGCATTCCCCTGGGCGACCCCTGAGGCCTTGGCTTGGTTGACCCAGCAGCTTGAAGACTTGCCGAAGCACCTGCCTTTGCTGACGGTTCCTCCGGCGCCGGATGAAGGGGAGGGCGAACTGGTGAAGAGTCTCGGCGACCTCTTTCCATGCCCCACCTGCCCGTGCCGACCGACCTGCGGCAAGGAGTTCAAGGCCGCCAATACCATGAAGCAGGAGTGGCTGCACCACACGCGGACGGTGCAGTCGCTGCGCACCGGGATCTGGCATAAGTTCCAGGAGCGCGCCGACATCCTCCAGGACCTCGGGTATCTGGACCCTGCATTCAAGTTGACCGCGGACGGCGAATGGGCCCGGCTGATCCGGATCGACTTCTCGCTGTTGCTCACCGAGCTGATCCGCACGCAGGCTTTCCACGCAGTCACCCCCGCGACGCTGGCTGGGCTGATGGCCTGCATCGCCTATGAGAACGATCGGCCGGCCTCCTTCCCGCGCATCACCGCAGCGCTGGCAAACCTCGTGGCCACGGCGCGCCGGATGGCGGAGGCGCTGGCCCCGTACGACGATCCGCCGCTGCTGCGCGCCGATGTCGGCGGACTTGCCGAGCGCTGGGTCGGCGACACGACCGTGACCTGGGCGCAGCTCTGCCGCTCCACATCGATGGCCGAGGGCGATATCTACCGGCTCCTGTCCCGCACGCTCGAATACCTCTCCCAGGTTCATTCGCTGCAGGCCACGCATCCGGACCTGGCCACCGTGGCGGCGGAAGCCCTGAGCCGCATCCGGCGCGGCGTGCTGGAGGAACTGCCGTGACGCGCGACGAAATGGAACGGGCGCTCGCCGAGCTTCCCTTCCGGTTGCTGCGCCGGCTGGGGCGGGCCATCGCCGGACCCCTGGCGCTGCGGATGGGCAAGCGGCGGCTCATTCACACGATCATGGCGGGCGCCGAGGCCAACGGCGCGCGCATCGAGGCCGCGATTCGCACCCACGAGGCCGAGGAGCGGGCGCTGGCCGCGGGCCCGGGGCCGGCGGCCCCGGCATCCGCCGAGCATAGGGTGGAAAGGCCGGCTGATCTGCGTGCGCTTCTGGAAGGGATCGGGGTGCCGGAGCCGCGCCCCTTCGTGCCGGATGACTGGCAGGTGGAGGCGGTGGAGGCGCTGGAACGGGGCGACGTGATCGTGAGCGTGCCGACCGGCAGCGGCAAGACCTATGTTGCCGTGGAGGCGACCCGCCGCGCCATGCACGAGGACCGGACCGTCGTCTATACCTCGCCGCTCAAGGCCCTGTCGAACACGAAGTACACCGAGTTCTGCAAGATCTTCGGGCCGGAGCTCGTAGGCATCATCACCGGCGACCGGCGCGACAACCCCGCCGCGCCGATCCTGATCATGACGACGGAGATCCTGCGCAACCTCCTCTACGACGCGGCTGGAGGCGAGATCGACGTCCGTTTAGACACCTTGGGGCTCGTCATTATTGATGAAAGCCAGTTCCTGGCCGACCCGGAGCGCGGGGTCGTCTGGGAGGAGACGATCATCTTCTGCCCATCCCAGGCCCGGCTGCTCCTGCTCTCGGCTTCCATCGGCAATCCCCAGGAACTGGCCGCGTGGCTGTCCAGCATTCGCCCGACGCCGTGCCACCTGGTCCGCCACCAGCACCGATCGGTTCCGTTGCGGGCCGGCTATCTCCATCCCAACGGCAAGCTGACTCCGTTGTTCCGGACAGTCGCCATGCCGCCCTCCCCCTCGCAGGCCGTCCTGCACCCGGAGGCCAAGCGGCTCTTCACCATGTTCGAGGAGGACACCTTGTACACCAGGCGCTCCGGATGACGCGCCAGCAAGTTGTCGCCTTTGGTTTGTTCGGGGTCCTGCTTGTTCTGCTCTACCAGCTTGCCGAGACCTTTAGTCCGTTCGTGAAACCTGTGCTGTGGGCGGTGATCCTGGCCCACGTCACGTTTCCTTTGCACAGCCGGCTGACAGGCCTGCTCCGAGGGCGCGAGGTCGCGTCGGCCGTGCTGTTGACAGTGGGGGTCGTGGTGTTGATCATGGCGCCGGTGGTCTTTTTCACCTTCTTGCTCGTCCAGGAAGCCGGCAACAGCTACGACGCGGTCAATACCTGGGTCCAGTCGGGCGGCGTGAAGCGTCTGCCAAACGAACTGGCCACGCTCCCACTGCTTGGCGGAAGTCGCGCCCAGCACATGATCGCGAAGTTCATCGGCACCAAAGGAAACTTTGAAGCTTTTCTGTTGCAAAGCGCGAAGGCGATGAGTGGGTTCATCGTCGAGCAACTGGCGGGCCTTGTCAAAAACGCGTTCCTCCTGGGCGTCAACTTTGTGGTGATCGTCATCACGCTGTTCTTTCTCTTCAAAGACGGGAAGCGGCTGTTCCAGACTCTCGATTGGATGATTCCGCTCGACGCGGCGCACAAGAAGAAGATGTTTTCACGCCTGGATCAAACCGTCACGGCGGTGGTCAAGGGGATCGTGATCACGGCGATCGTGCAGGGGCTGCTCGCGGGGCTCGCCTATGCGGTTCTCGACGTGCCCTTTCCGGTCTTCTTGATGGCGCTGACCATCGTCCTGGCCCCACTGCCCTTCGGCGGCACCGTACTGGTGTGGGGGCCGGTGGCATTGTACCTGTTCTGGACCGGTCCCCTGTGGAAGGCGATCGCGATGCTGGTCTGGGGGGCCGGCGTGGTGACGATGGCGGACAACGTGCTGAGGCCGATGCTCATCGGGAAAAAGGCCAAGCTGCCGGTGCTGTTCCTCTTCTTCAGCATCCTCGGCGGCCTGGCGGCCTACGGGGTGATCGGGCTCTTCCTCGGGCCGATCCTCCTGGCCGTCCTCACCGGATTTAGATCCGGACCCGTGGCCTCTCGAATGTCCATGCATTGCTGGTGAGTGACTTCCCCGGAACCTAGGTCGTAGGAAGGGACCGCCGAACCCATGCGGGTAGAACCAATACGGCTCCCAGTAGGAGCCCCAGTAGGGATCCCAATAACGGTTCATGTAAGCGTCAGAGTAAAAGGGAGTGTAGGGCGAACCTCTCGCGTTCGGCAGTGGCGCTTGCGGCCAGACCTGGAGATGTCGGACCTCCAGGGTGACATAGGTGTATTTCATTTCGTCAAGGTCGCCTTCCGTTGTCCCAGTGACCTCACCCGCCACCGTGACCCGCGTCCCAGGTGGGACTGTCGCAGGGTCAAGAAACTCCTTTTGGATGGCAATGTAACGCCCTTGGGAAGCGGTCCGGTTCATGGTGGGCTCATTGAACTCGTTGAGTGGAAGGTGAAGGATCTCGAGTCTGGTCCGGTCTGCCAACCGTTTCGCGGTCAACACTTCACCGCCCAGTAAGATGATGTGTCCCTTATAGGCCGCCGGATCGGCTTTGATATTGGCAAATGAAATCCGCTGTTCGACCTTGCTTTGAAGTTCGGGCGGAAGCTGGTATTCGAGCTGGAAGGAGTCTCGCGTAGAGGAGGCGCATCCAGACAACAGTAGGCAACACGCCCCGCTCAAAACCAGGATCGCGCTCCTGTCCATGGTTCAATTATACTCTTCTGCTCCCCTCTCCGCCCCTTACCTTAGGACTTCGGACAGGCAGCGGGGGTGGGAGTCGTATCGGAGGGCGGGTCGCCGTAGATGTGCTCGGCGAGGCTCTTGGCAAGGGCAGAAGAGACTTCCTGCTGGAGGGACTTGAGGGCGCGGTTAGAGGCTTCCGGGTAGGTCAAGTGGCCTTCGCGGCCGGAGCGGGCTACGCTGCCGACGACGTGTTGGTCTCCCTGGCTCAGCACGACGAAATCCGCGCACCAGCGGACATAGCGAAATTTCGGGTCCGGCACCTCCATGGGCCAGAGGCGCGCCTCACCCCTGATCAGCAGGTCCGCGTTGCCGATACCCGCTGAGGCAGGCTGAGAACGTCGAGCCGTCACCGGCAGCCCTTCGCGTACTAAACCCTCCATGATGGCCTGGCGCACGGCGTCGGCCTGGTCTCCGCGGACCTCGACCGTTAAGACCAAGCTTTCTTTCAGGAACTTTTCCAGCTCGGTCGTCAGGGCTGGCACGGAATACTCGGAGGGGATTCCCCTTCCCCCACTCACGACCCTGAGGTCGCTGTTGTACGTGTCCCGGGCGATGAGAGTCCGGATCGCGCGACGCAGCCAGCGGATCTTCATGAGCTTGTCCGTCGTCGCACGGGCCTCATTCACGTCATGACCGATCGCCTCGTCCAGCTCCCCGATCCGGCTCGTCAGCAACAGTCGTGCGACGCCGCGATCCATGACGGCTAGCGCGGAATAGAGACCAGTTTTCTTGTCCTGCCAGGTTTCGGCGATCTTCACGTTCTCGAGCAGCTTGTCGGTGGACACCTTCGTCATCGTATCCACGACCAGTTTCCGCTCGGTCTGAACGTCCCCTTTCTTCTCCAGGCTCAGGTAGGACTCCCAATCCAGGGACTGACCGGTCACTTCCGCCTTGAAGATCCGGGAGATCGCGGC
>VBOF01000057.1 GCA_005877855.1 Nitrospirota bacterium
TCGCTCGCAAGGCGCGCGGCCGCAGCGGCCTCGGCGCTTTCACGCCGGGCGAGCTCGCCCAGGACCCGGTCGGCTTCCTCACGCTCGTGGAGCACCGCCCGGTAATCATGGACGAGGAGGGTGAGCTCGAGACGCCGGACTTCCTGCCGGAGTGCTTGGAACTGCTCGGCCGCCCGCGCCTGTCGTTCGAGGGCCGCCAGTTGGCGCCGGACCTCATGAATAATGTCGCGGACTCTCAACAGATTTTGGTGGGTGGCCTCCAGCTTTCGCAACGCCTCGGCCTTTTGTCTCTTGTAGCGGATGATCCCGGCTGTCTCTTCGATCAACTCGCGCCGCTCGACCGGCGACGCCTTCAGCACACGATCAATCCGGCCCTGCTCGATGACTGTATGCCCTTTACTGCCAGCTCGCGTGTCGAGCAACAGGCTGCGAATGTCTTTCAAGCGGCAGGCCGTCTTATTGATGAAGTACTCGCTCACGCCGTCGCGGAACAGCCGGCGCGTCACCATCACTTCTTGACATTCCCCGAGCGCAAATGGCAGTGGCGGCGCCTCGCCGTCGCCGTTGCCGTTGTCGTGTGGTCTTCCATCAACATCGCCGAGGATGAGGGAGACTTCGGCCATGCCGAGCGGCTGGCGGGACTCGGTCCCGTTGAAGATGACGTCCTCCATGCGTTCGCTGCGTAGGGCTGTGGTACTCTGCTCGCCCAGCACCCAAAGCACCGCATCGAGGATGTTGGTCTTGCCAGTCCCATTCGGCCCGACGACTGCCGTAATGCCGGGTTGGAAGCTCACCAGAGCGTCCACGAAGGACTTAAACCCTCGCATCTCCAGCCGTTTCAAATACATACGCTCTCTCCCTGCTGTCCCTAGAAGTCGCCCCTGGAGAAAAGCCTCTACCATATCTTGTAGGGAAATGCAAATAAAATACAGCCAGATGGGGCTAAAGGACAGCACCAGCGGCTGGCTCTAAACACGGTGCCCAGCAGTGTAGAGCCATCCGTGTAAGATGTAGCTGGGAAGGTCGTAGTCTTGTCGCGTGGGGATGAGTGTGCTAGCTCCACACACCATGGGCCGCCCTATCCTGTTCGCTTCTCTCGCGCTCGCCGGATTCCTGGTCGCCGGTCGGGCTGAGACCCTGCCGGCCGAAAACCGGGCCCCGACCTTCACGGAATGGCAAATCCTGGACACCAAGGCCGGCCACGTGGTCGGCTTCGAGGATTTGATGGCCTCTCTGCTGACCATGGACGTGATCTACATTGGCGAGGAGCACAGCCATCGCTCGCATATTGAAGCCGCCCTGCGCATCCTCCAGGCGCTCGTCGACGGCAACCGCAAGCCGGCGCTGGGCCTGGAGATGCTCGGATGGGATGGGCAGGCTGGTCTGGATCATTATCTGGCGGCACCAGACATGGCGCCAGATCAGTTTCTCCAAGAAGCCCACTGGAAAGAGAACTGGGGCGGCGCTTACACCGACTATGCGCCGCTCATCGACTTCGCCCGCTCCCACCACTTGCCCGTGCTCGCCCTGAACCCACCGATGCCGCTGGTGCGGCGCGTGGCGAAGGAAGGTCTGCTGCGCGCGCTGAAGGATCCCGAGATGCTGCGCTGGCAGATGCGCGATGAGGTCCTTTCTGACGAGCCCGCCTATCGCGGGGTCATGGTGTCACAGCTCCGCGCCTGCCATGGCGGCCTTTCCGAAGAGGCCTACCAGCGCATGTACGAAGCCGCCCTGTTTCGGGACGAAGGCATGGCGAAGACGATCTCGGACTATCTCAGCCCCCGTGCACCCGACGCGGGGCCCGTCGTCAGCTACACGGGGGCGGGCCACATTCAGTACCGGCTGCCGGTTCCCAGCCGCGTCCTTCAACGCTTGAAGGGTACCATTCGACAAACTACCGTTTACCTCACATCGTATGAGCCCAAGCGACAGGATGAAATCCGCACGCTCCTAGACCAATCGATCGCGGATTACGTCTGGCTGACGCCAGTCAGCGCGCACGGCGCCCCGCGACGCTGCCTCTGAAATCTGTCCCGCTAGCCCGGACTATTCCATGGATGCCGTAGCGAGGCGGCTGAGACCGAAGCCCGCCGGGGCTCCTCGCAAGTGAGGACGACGCAGGCGTACTCGCAGCAGTACGTCGAGGAGGCCGAGCGAGAAGAGACCCGCCGGGCGAGAGGATCGGGCGACGCAGTAGGTATTCATGGATAGTCCGGGCTAAAACACGATCGTGTACTGGAGGCGCGCGCGGTTCTCGATCAAGGTGACGTTGCCGCCGATGACGCCGCCGTTGACGCTGTCCGCGCCGTTCAGCCGCGTGGTGATCACGCCGAAGTCAAACTGCAATTTGTGTTCGTGCCCGCTGAAATACCAGTTCAGCCCGCCTACGGCGGAGGTGAGCAAATCGTGCCCGAGCCGTGTGTCGGGGTCCATCACACTGTACCGCCCCACGACCTCGATCGTCCGTGGCACCACAAAATACCCGGTTTGGACGTAGAACCCGGTCGCGTTGCCGATCCGCTTCGAATGATCGTGCGTGTCCACGTTCCGGACGAAGCTCTCACCTTGAAGTGAGAAGGCCCTGTACTTCAAGACGAAATCCACGCCGGTCGTCCCAATGTCCACTACCCCTTGATTGAGCAGCCGCCCATTGCCCAAGGATGCGATCGCCGTGGAGATCTGATTATTGCTGCCGACTCCGGTGGTGTTCGTCTGCAGGCCAGCGTTGTATCCGTAGCTCACCCCCATTGCCATTTGCGGCGTTAGCGAGTACGCCAGATCTCCTTCCGGATAGCCTGGTTTTCCCATCAGATCAGCCGTGATACGGCCGACATACATCAATTCATTGGCATTGCCCGGCGTGCTCAGGCTAAGCCTGTTCAGATTGATGCCGACGCCATTGAACACGCCGAAGGCATAATTGACAGGATGCTTTTCCTGGTCGCTGAAAATCGTCACGCCCTGATCACGACGGTCGATGGCGTTCGGTACAAAGGCCTCAGCGACAAAGCCCCGATCCACAAACTGCAAGAGCGCCGAAGACATAAACTCCTGCCGCCCGAAATGGGTGCGGTACTGCCCTACGCGGAGATTGGCCCATGGGATCTGCTTCAAGGTTAGATAGGCGTCGTAGAGCTGGGTCGTCGAACGCGACCCTCCCAATTGATTTGTGGCATCGGCCGTGTCGTTCCGGAACTGCACAAAGTAATTAACGTCCGGGCTGAAAGCGAATCCTTCAAACACCAGCCGCGTCCGGTGCACGCCAAAGAAGGCAAGATCTTCGGCATGTTTTGTGGCTGAGATCACACCGGCCGAGGACACGTTCGGATAATTCTTCGGATCCCCGACCGTGTTGTACGCCGAGTTAAAACCACTATCCGTAAACCGCGCCTGGATCCGGATGCGGATCTTCAGCCTGAATTTGTCCTTGAACTGGGTGTAGAGCCCCCGGTCGTAGCCGAACTTGATCCCCTTGCCAAGGTCCACCGTGCTGTCCCCATCGGCATCCTTGGCTGGGAGAGTCGCCTTGGCCGGAGCCCCCAGTTCTGCCTTTGCAGGAGGTACTTCCGCTGCCTGACCGGCTTCCTTGAGCGCCTGGTCGTACTCCTGCTGCGTAATCACACCCTTCTTCAGCAACAGGTTGAGCGCCGGATCCGCCGCAGCCGCGGGGATCGCCACACCAAGGAGCCAGGCAGTCACGACGAGTGCAGAAATCGTTGAGCGTCGCATGTTATTGTCTCCTTTATTGCCTAACTTAGTAAACTTATATCCAAAAAATACTTCTCTCAAGGATCCGGCACCGGCATCGTGCCGCCCTTACCGCCGGTAGGCGTCGCAGGTGGCTCCCCGACCCTCTCGCCATCACTATTCACACCTTCCGATCGCCGAGCAGCCGGTCTCCCTTTCGTGAAAAAAACATATAACAGATAGCTGTCTATCACAATCGCTAGAACCATCACGCTGTAGGCCCACGGGCTTTCCATCAATTTGAGATCGATCAACACACGGGACAGACCGAACCCGACGACCCAGGCGTCAAAGCTCATGCAGATGCGGCGAAACGTTTCGGCGTCGAGTCGTCGAATGAGATAGGCGCCAAGAGGAATCCCGACGAGGACGCCCGGCATAATCATCACGAAGATGCTCTGGCTTTCCGCCGCAAACAGGCCGAGGTGGTAATACACCACGGCGGTCAGGCTCGATTCGGCCACGCGAATCAATCCCAGACCGGCCCGGAATTCTCGTTTGACCAGGCCTTGGTTGTTGAACAAAATCGCCAGAGGCGGACCGGATACGGTGGTGACGGAATACAGGAAGCCGAGTCCCGCTCCGAAAGGGAGGCCGATCAGCTTTTCCGACCGGATCGGCCTCCGGATGCCGGCTGCCTGGACAAGGATGAGAGGAAGAAGAACGGTATAGGTGACAAACTTGATCCAACTCGGATGAAGCGAGGCGAGAAGGTAGCTGCCGACTGCGATGCCGGGCAACAGGCCGATGAGAATGGGATAGACCCGCTTCCATACAGCCGGAACGCTGGCCCTATTGATGAACAGCACATACAGGTTGATGAGGACTTCGATCAGAACCAGAGCGGGATTCAGAATGCGATTGGTATAGAACACGAGCGCAACCGGCACGGTGAGCGATGAAAAACCGTACCCGAGGGCTCCGTTCACAAAGGCGGCAAAGAGAGTAATTCCCACGAGCACGATCGAGCCGATGTCAAAGGAGGGCATGATCAATGTTTCCCCTTCACGCCTTTCGAGAAATCCTCGAGGTTGTAATTGTCCAGGATGTCGGCGATGGCGTTCCGCACTTCGCCCATCGCATCCTGCAGCGGACAGTAGGTCTTCTTCGCATATGGGCAGTCGTGGCATTTCTTGTACGCCGTCTTGCTGACACAGCCGATCGGCGCCAACGGACCGTCCAAAATGCGGATGACCTGCCCCAGCGTGACCTTCGCCGGCGGTTTGATCAGGGCATATCCCCCCTGCGCCCCGCGGGTGCTGGCCAACAGCCCGGCGTGTTTGAGGGCCAGCAGAAGCTGCTCCAGAAACACAATCGGAATGTTCTGCCGCTCGGCGATCTGATGCCGCCTGACCGGGGTGCCGTCATAGGCTTTGGTCAGCTCGATCAGGGCGCGCAGGGCGTATTCGCTCTTCTTTGAAAAGCGCATGGGTTCCGATTAAAGTTTATAAAGTAAGTCGACATAGTATACATGAGAGCAGCGCCCGTCAAGCGATTTTTTACCGGGTCGGGCTCGACGCGTGACATCACCTGATGGCTTCGCTATAATGCCGCCCCTGTCGCTGCCGACACGGATCCATTCGGACGCGGTGGGTGCGGGATGCGGGGCCCCCTTCCGCTACGATTGATCGGCCTGACGTCAGGCCGGCCAAAGGACACCCATGGAACTGGTCTTTCTGAGGCACGGCCTGGCTGTGGACAAAGAAGAGTGGAAGGGCAAGGACGAGGACCGCCCCCTGACGGCTGAGGGCGTGGACAAGACCAAAGAAGTGGTGCGGGGCCTGCGTGCCCTCAAGGTTTGCCCCGACGTCATCCTTTCGAGCTCCTTGCTCCGGGCCCGCGAGACGGCCGAGATTGCCAAGAAAGGGCTAAGCAGCGACGCGAAAGTCGAATTGGTGGACGAGCTGACGCCCTCCGCCGCGCCGGATAAGCTGATCGCCCGACTCGCCGACCTGGCGGGAAAACCCGTGGTCCTCTGTGTCGGCCACGAGCCTCACCTTAGCACGACCATCTCGGCGATGGTCTCGGGCAAGATAGCCGCCTCCCTTGAAGTGAAGAAGGCCGGGGCCTGCTGCATCCGGTTTACCGGCATCCCGAAAGCCGGGGCCGGCACCTTGCTCTGGCTCCTCCCACCCAAGGTCCTTCGCCTCATCGCAGCGCGATAAGCGAAGATTGCGGCGGCGCCAACCGGCGCACAGCCGCGCGCGCCCGCTGACGATACCGCCGGTACTCCTGCTTCATCTCGTTCCGGCACTCCATGTTCACCTTCTTGGCCAGCCGTCGGAACTGGTCCCGGTCACAGTAATCGCCGAGGGTGCGTTGCAGCCGTTTGAGCGCGGCCACTGTTCTGGGGTCCCCCCGGCCCGCCTCGAGAGCGATTTCCGCCTGGTAGCGGAGCGACTTGATCAGCAAACGCAGCCGATGGAGTTCCTTGCGCGTGGCCTCAGGCGACAGGCCACGCAAGGCGGTGTCCAGATGCGTGGCTCGCTCCAGGCTGAGGGAAGCGAGGCGCTCGGCCAGAAAAGCGGCTGGGCGGCGCATGCGGGAAACCGACAAGCCGGTCAATCGCGTCCGGATTGCTCCCGGATAGCCGGCGCGAGCCACGGCCCGTTCCTCATCCCCCACTGCCGCGTCCACACGGGACCGATCGAGGACGGACGCGCCCCGCCGCCGGAGGGACTGTTGAAAGACATACAGCGCCCGCAGGTCGCTCAGCCACGAGACACACTCAGCCAGCCCGGCCGCGATCCGCGGCCGTTGAAGGAACTCCGCATAGGCCTGGAGGCGCCGCACATGAGTCCGGAGACGATGCACCGTCTCGTGACGGAAGGGTGGCCTCCGGAGCGCCCGCGCGAACGCGATCGCGCGGGCCCGCACCGCCGTGACCCGCGTTTCGACGGCCTCCCTCCTCACAAGAGGAACGGGGGCAGCCACGACCGCCCGCTGCGCCAGCATCGAGCGTGCATGCCTGACAGCTTGCATGATCCCCTGCCGCGTGGGAGCCTTCTCTATGAGTATAGCGCCCTTGACCTGCCAAGCACCATTCGCTACGCTCGCAGCCGATGCGGAAGCCCCGAAAGATCAAACCGGCGGTTCGCCTCGCGGCCAAACCGGCCCGTCCGCACGGAGGCAAACACGGAGCCAAAGGGTACGACCGCAAGAAGGCGAAAGCGCAATGGCGGCTGGAATCGCTCGGTTAAACGCTGAGTGAGGAGCCGTCGCCTCGACGGCGTCAGCGGAACGCCTGGAAAATCAGCGTGGTACCATACGCCACCAACCCAGCCCCAGGCAACGTGAACAGCCACGCGTAGACGATCCGCATCGTCACCCCCCAACGCACCGCTGAGAGCCGCTTGACGGCACCCACTCCCATGATGGAGGACGTGATGGTATGCGTGGTGCTGACCGGCATGCCGAAATGCGCGGTCCCCAGCAGGATCAACGCCGCACTGGTCTCTGCCGCAAAACCATGGACCGGCTCCACCTTGATGATACGCATCCCCAGCGTTTTGATGATGCGCCACCCCCCAGCCGCCGTACCCAGCCCCATCGCGATGGCACACGAGAGGAGGACCCAGGTCGGCACCGCGACATGGTCGAGGCGACCGGCCGACACCAGCGCGAGCGTGATGATCCCCATCGCCTTCTGCGCGTCGTTTGCGCCGTGACTGAACGCCATCAAACTGGATGAGATAAGCTGCAGCCGCCGGAACGCCTGATTGGCCACGCCCCGCGACACGCGGAAGACCAGCCAATAGGTGGTGAGGATGACCACGTAGCCCAGGACGAATCCGACAAGCGGCGAAAACAGCATTGCCTCCAGCACCTTCTGCAGACCTGACAATTTGACGGCTGACATGCCGCTCTGCGCAAGCGCGCCGCCGATGATCCCGCCAATGAGGGCGTGAGACGAGCTCGTCGGGAGTCCCAGCATCAACGTGAACAGGTTCCATGCGATGGCGCCGATCAAAGCGGCCGCGACGGTACTCTGGTGGATCGCCGACGGTTCGACGATTCCTCCGCCGATCATCTTGGCCACGGCGGTGGACATGAAGGCGCCCGCAATGTTCAAGACGGCGGCAAGCAGCACCGCGCGGCCCGGGGTCAGAACATGGGTTGAGACGACGGTGGCGATCGCATTGGCACTGTCGTGCCAGCCGTTCGAGAAATCGAACGCCAGGGCAAGGATCACGACGAGAACCAACAGAAGGGTGGGATCAATCATGGTCGGGCGGGAAATCTAATTGAACAGCGCTGGGAATCGCATGGGCTGGATCGCGTCAGGCGTGCTTCAACAAAATGCGTTCGAGGATGTTGGCCACATCTTCACAGCGATCCGTGCCCTCTTCAATACTCTCGTAAATCTCTTTCCACTTCACGACAACCATCGGATCCTTTTCGCCATCGAACAACCGGGCGATGGCGTCACGGGTGATGCGATCCGCATCGTTCTCCAGGCTGTTGACCGTGACGAAACAGGCGTTCAAATCGGTCGCCTTACCCAATTGGGCGATGCCACGTCCGAGTTCATCGCACGCGCGGTAAATAATATCGGCCAACTGGATCGCTTCTTGCGTCGGTTTCTCGATTTTGTATATGACCATCCGGTCGGTGACCGCTTCGACGCAATCCAGCACGTCGTCGACCGCGCTGGCCAGCCCGTAGACGTCCTCCCGATCGATCGGCGTGATGAAGGTCTGGTTCAATTTCCTGATGATCGTATGCGTGATGGCGTCCCCGGCCGACTCGATCCGCTTGATCTCCCAGGCCTTGCGCTCGACATCCTCGTAGGACTCCATCATCTCTTTCAAGCGGCTGCTGCCGAGGACCATGTTCTGCGCCGCCTCATTGAACATCTCGAAGAAGGCAGGCTCGCGAGGGAAAAGGTTGAACATACAGGATGGCTCCGGGGGTTTGTTGCGTCTAGCTGACCACGAGCCAACCAGCATAGCGCTTTTCGACCGGATTAATCAACGTGGTCAACTCTCCAATTTATTTGATTTCTTTCAACGCGTCGCGCCAAGCCTGCACCATGGCCGGATCGACATCCACCAGCACCACCGTCTGGAGCGCACGCGGCACAAGCGCCCGAATTTCTTTGACCATCATCGCAGCGGCATCCGCATGCGCCACACCACCCACGCCGGTGCCCATCCCCGGCATGGCCACCGAGGCAAAGCCCTTCGCATCCGCCAGCGCGAGCGCAGCCCGCGTGGCGAGCGCCACGTTCTGAGGGTCGATCCGCATGGCCGGCGCGGGCATCGTGGGCGCATGGATGATGGCCTGGTACCGGGTCCGCCCGCCAGAGGTCATCACTGCGCTGCCGACCGGAATCGGCGCCTGCCGCCGGGCTTCCTCATCCACCTCAGGCCCGGCCGCGCGCTTGATGACGCCTGCCACCCCGCCGCCCATGATGCCGCGGCTGTTCGCCGCGTTCACGATCGCCTGCACGTCCACCTCCAGGATACTGCCCTGCACCACGCGAATCTGAAGACGCTCCCCGCTCATCTCGATCAGATACCCCCGATGGCATACCGCAAACGCGCCTCGGCGATCTTGGCGTCATAACGGGTCTCCGCCAGTCGGGTCTCCGCTGAGGTCACGGCCACTTCGCTCTGTGTGACCTCCACGATCGAGCTCAAGCCCAACTTATACCGCTGGCCGGCGAGCGAGAGGGCCTCTCGCGCGATCGATACTTGTTGTTCAGCTACCCTAATTTGCTGGATCAGCGTGACCACATCGAGAAAGCTGTCCTTCACCTCCAACTGGACGTTCTGAGTCACAGTGCGATAGACGGCCTGGGTCTCTCGTTGTTGGGCGGTAGCCTCCGCCACTTGGTTCTGGATCAGAAAGCCTGTGAAGAGCGGCACCGAAACCACACCACCGACGCCCCACCAGCCGCCTTCCTGAAGGTTCGGACGGTTGGAAAGGTGTTCCGTGTCCCCCGCACCACCGACCACTTGGAGGACGGGATAGTTCAGTGTGTTTGCGGCCCTGATGCGATGCTCGGCAGTCCGTATCCGCTCCTTGAGCGCCAGCAGTTCGGGTCGCCGGTCCATGGCCTCCCCCATTAAATCATCGAGCACGCGGGGCGGCTCCACTTTGACCGGTATCTCCTCCAACGTATAGGTGACGGGTCCCTCGACGCCCATCGCATTGTTCAGATCCGCAAAGGCCGCGGCCAAGTCGTTGCGTGCCCGGATCACAAGAAACTCCGCATCGGATAATTGCACTTGGACAAGACCAAGATCGAGTTTTGATTTCAGTTGGTTACGATACAAAGTCTCAACCTGCTGTTTAAGAACATCACGCTCCCTTACGGTATGCTCGGCAATCTCGACCAGACGCTTACGCTTCAACACGTTGAAATAAGCCCGCTCGACTCCTAACACCACCTCCGCTCGACGAGTCATGGCATCTTTCTCGACTCTGATCTTGTCGGAACGCTGAGCATCCAGCCGCGACGCGGTCTGGCCGAAGTCATACACGGTCTGGCTCGCCACCACCCCGACTGTCATGTCACTCTGATTTGGTTGGATCAGCGCACCCGCAGGGCGAAGCACCGAGTTGGCTCGGAGGGCGCCGTTCGTCTGAGCCGCCACGCCACCGACCTGTGGGTAGTAGGGGGATTCGGCC
>VBOF01000058.1 GCA_005877855.1 Nitrospirota bacterium
ACGGCATCGACGCCGCCGCCCAGGCGGGCATCACGGCCGTCATCCAGCCGGGTGGCTCCATCCGCGATGAGGAAGTGATTAAGGCTGTGGACGAGCACCAGATGGCCATGGTGCTCACGGGCATGCGCCACTTCCGTCACTAGCCCTGGTTGTCATTGCGAGGCTGGCAAAGCCAGCCGAAGCAATCTCGCAGTTGGCATGTCATCGCGAGAGGCGAAGCCCCGTGGCGATCGCAGTTGAGATTGCTTCGCTTCGCTCGCAATGACAGTGGACCGGCCCTCCCCATGAATCACGTATGAAAGTCTTGGTGGTCGGCGGAGGCGGGCGGGAGCATGCGCTTGCCTGGAAGGTCGCTCAAAGCCCGCGGGTCACGAAGCTCTACTGCGCGCCGGGCAATCCAGGGATCGCCCGACTCGCCGAGTGCGTGCCGCTGGCGGCCGACAATCTGGCCGGCTTGCGGGACTTCGCCCGCCGTCAGCGCATCGACCTGACGGTCATCGGTCCCGAAGCACCCTTGGCCGCCGGCATCGTGGATGAATTCCGCAAGGACAAGCTGCCCATCTTCGGCCCGCACAAGGCGGCCGCCCGCATCGAGGCGAGCAAGGCGTTCTCCAAAGACCTGATGGTCCGGTTGGGCATTCCCACCGCCGACGCGCAGACGTTCACGGCGGTCGGCCCGGCCCTCGCCTACGTCGATCAGCGCGACATGCCGATCGTGGTCAAGGCCGATGGGCTGGCGCAGGGGAAGGGAGTGGTCGTCGCCGCCACCCACGCTGAGGCCCGCGACACGGTCCGTGCCATGCTGGAGCGCAACGCGTTCGGCGAGGCTGGATCGCGGGTGGTGATCGAGGAGTTTCTCGACGGCGAGGAACTGACGGTGATGGCCTTCACGGACGGCCAGACTGTCACGCCCCTCCCGCCGGCGCAGGACCACAAGCGGGCGAGGGACGGCGATACGGGGCCCAACACGGGGGGCATGGGCGCCTACGCGCCTGCGCCCATCGGCACCCGCGATCTTGTCGATCGGGTCCGTCGCACCATCCTCGAGCCGATCGTCGAAGGCCTCTCCCGGCTCGGCAATCCCTTTCACGGCGTGCTCTACGCGGGGCTGATGATCGTGCGCGACGAATTGAAAGTATTGGAATTCAACGCGCGCCTGGGTGATCCGGAAGCCCAGGTCGTGTTGCCCCTGGTGAAGACCGACTTGCTGGAGATCCTGACGGCGGTGGCGGAGCACCGGCTGGATCGCCTCACGATCGACTGGCACGAGCGCGCGGCGGTCTGCGTGGTGCTGGCCGCGCCTGGCTATCCCGGCTCGCCGGCGAAGGGCACCCCGATCCACGGCCTCGCAGAGACGGAAGGGCAAGAGGATCTCCTTATCTTCCATGCCGGGACCGCAGGCACACCCGGAGGCGTCGTGACCGCCGGCGGTCGGGTGCTGGGGGTCACCGGCCTCGGAGACACTGTCACGGTCGCGCGCGCCCGAGCGTATGAGGGCGTGCGCCGGATCCGCTTCGAGGGCATGCACTTCCGTTCCGATATTGGCGCGCGGGCGCTGATCAAACGGTGATGCCGCGGGCCATGGTATAATGCCGCACGTATGGGAACGACCAGCCAGAGTCCTCGCGTCTCCGAGCCCACGCTCCAGGAGGCTGGCCACGTGGTCCGGGGCGGGGGTGTCATCGCGTTTCCCACGGAAACCTTCTATGGGTTGGGTGTTGATCCCTTCAACGTCCAGGCCGTTCAGCGTCTGTACACCCTGAAGGGCCGGTCCCCGCAGACGAGCCCCGTCCTCGTGCTCATCCGCTCCCGCCACGAGTTGCTGGCGCTGGTCTCGGAGATCACGCCTGCCGCCGAGCGGCTGATGGAGGCCTGCTGGCCGGGTCCGCTGACCCTGGTCTTTCGAGCCGCGATGGCGGTCCCTTTGGTGCTCACCGCGGGGACGGGAACCATCGGAGTCCGGCTCTCGGCGTATCCTGTCGTGCAGCAGGTGCTGGAAGTCATCGGCGGTCCCCTCACGGGCACCAGCGCGAATCGCACCGGACAGCCGCCGGCGACCACGGCGGCCGCGGTGGAGCACGCCTTCGGGTCCGACGTCGATCTGATCGTCAACGGCGGCCCGACGCCTGGCGGGCTCCCCAGCACGGTCGTGGATACGACCGTGAGCCCGCCGCGGCTCATTCGCGAGGGGTGCGTGGCGCAGACCGTGCTGCGCGCGGTCCTCCCCTCCTGGACGGTCTGATCATGCTGGCGACGCTTCGCGCCTTCACCAACCAGCTCTTCCACCGACTCCGTCTGACCACCAAGCTGGTCATCATGCTGCTCGCGCTCCTGGCGTTGTCGCTCGCCGCGTCCATCCTCCTCTCCTATCTGTCCCAGCAGACGTTGGTGCGGGAGATGGAAGAGAGCATCAACGATCTCTCCAACGCCACGGCCGTCAGTGTCGAGCAGTTATCCGGCGAGCCGGACCCGGCCGCCTTTCAGAAACTGATGGCCCGCTTGGGGAAGAAGGGTGTCAAAGAGATCAAGCTGCTGGACGTGGAGAAGAAGGAAGTCCTCGTCAGCACCCGGTCGCCGCAACCGTCCGGGCGCAAGATGGAGAGCACGGTGACCAAAGGGGGGCAGCGCGAATACAACGTGACGGCCCCGCTGGTGGACGGCAACGAGGTGCTCGGCTACATCCACGTGACCTTTACCTTGGACGATGTGGCGCAGACGACCAAGACGTCGTTGTACAAGCGGGTGGCCGTCACGTTGCTGATCTTTTCGCTCGGCATTCTGGTCTCGCTCTACCTCGCGCGGAAATATACGCAGCCGCTCCATGACGTGGTCAAGGCAGCCAAGCACGTCGCCGCTGGCGATCTGACCAAGACCATCGAGGTCGAGGGCGAGGACGAGATCGCGGAGCTGACCCGCAGCTTCAACGAGATGGTGGAAAAGCTCCGTCAGCACCGCGAACTTGAGGAGCGGCTCCGGGATGCGGAGCGGCTGTCCGCCGTCGGGAAGCTGGCGTCCGGCATCGCCCACGAAATCCGGAATCCCTTGAACTTCATGAACCTCAGCATCGACCACATCCGGACCCGGCTGGAGAGTGGGCGGCCCGAAGGCGCTGCCGAGGTGCTGGCGCTGATGTCCAATATCAAGGCCGAGATCCACCGGTTGAACGGCATGATCGAGAATTTCCTCACGGTCGGAAAGCCCCTGGCGCTCAACAAGAGCGACGTCGACCTGGTGACGCTGATCCGGGAAGTGGTCGGCCTTGCCCGCCAGAAGGCTGTCGAACAGGGGATCTCCATCGAGGTGTCGGAAGCGACCCCCATCCCGCACCTGCAAGCCGATCAGGTGCAGATCAAGACCTGCCTCATGAACGTCGTGCTGAACGCCATTCAGGCGATGCCCGCTGGCGGGCGCTTGCGTATCACCACCCAGCATTGCGCCGGGGCGAGGAGCGAGGGGCAAGCACCTGAGCCTGACGGGACCGTCGAGGTCACGATTTCGGACACCGGATCGGGCATCAGCGAGGAAGACCTCAACCGGATTTTCAATCCGTATTTCACGACCAAGAAGCTGGGGATCGGCTTGGGACTCGCGATCACCAAGAAGATCGTGGAGGAGCATCGGGGCCGGATCGACGTCCGCAGCCGCCCGCATGAGGGCACCGACGTGGTCATCAGCCTGCCGGTGGAACGCGTCGCGGTGGCGGCATGACCGCTGGACACCTCCTGGTCGTCGATGACGAGAAGGCCCAGCGGGACATCCTGACGGTGATCCTGGAAGGCGAGGGGTACACGGTCGAGACCGCGTCCAACGTCTCCCAGGCCCTCTCCGCATACCGAAACCACCCGGCGGACGTCGTTCTGACTGACCTCTCGATGCCCGAGCGCGACGGCCTGACATTGCTGGAAGAGCTCTTGAAGCTGGATCCCGAGGCGCTCGTCATCCTCGTCACGGCCTACGGGACGATCGGGTCCGCGGTCCAGGCGATGAAAAAGGGCGCCTTCGATTACCTGGCTAAGCCGGTGGACCGGGAAGAGTTGCTGATCACGATCGCGCGCGCCTTTGAACGGCTGCACCTCGTCACGGAGAACCGGCAACTCCAGCAGCAGCTCCACGAGACGTTCAGAGTCGAGAACATCATCGGCCACCATCCCCTGATGGAGGAGGTAGCCCGCGTCATCAAGAAGGTGGCCACGAGCCAGGCGACCGTGCTCATCACCGGCGAGAGCGGGACGGGCAAGGAGCTCGTCGCGCGGGCTCTGCACGTGCACAGTCCCCGCGCGCACCGTCCGTTTCGGGCGCTCAACTGCGCGGCTGTGCCGGAGACCCTGATCGAGAGCGAGCTGTTCGGGCACGAAAAAGGGGCCTTCACGGGAGCCCAGGCGCGACGGATCGGTCTCTTTGAGGCTGTCGACCAAGGCACCCTGTTCCTGGATGAGATCGGCGACCTGAGCCCCCCCCTCCAGGCGAAATTGCTGCGCGTGCTCCAGGAGAAGGAAATCCGGCGGATCGGCGGGCGGGAAGACATCAAAGTGGATGTCCGGGTGGTGGCCGCCACGAACCGCAAGCTGGCGACAGCCATCAAGCAGGCAACCTTTCGGGAAGACCTCTTCTACCGGCTCAACGTGGTCTCGATCCACGTGCCGGCGCTGCGGGAGCGGGCCACCGACATTCCGGAGCTGGTCGACCATTTCCTGAAGAAGTACACGGCGGCATCGGGCAAGACCGTCAAGGGTGTGACGAACGGGGCGTTGCGACTGCTGATGGACTACCCGTGGCCCGGCAACGTGCGGGAGCTGGAATCCGTCATCGAGCGCGCGGTCCTGCTGTGCGAAGCCGAGCGGATCGATGTCGGCGACCTCCCCGCAGAAGTGCGGTCGCGAGTGACTCTGCTCGCTCAGCTCGATTTCGAGCTGCCGGCCGAGGGCTTTTCGCTCGAGGGGTTCGAACGCAAGCTGCTCGAGACGGCCATGACGCGGAGCAACGGGGTGATCGCCAAGGCGGCGAAGATGCTGGGCTTGACCTATAAGACGATGCAATACCGGCTGGAGAAGTTTCAGATCGGGCGCGGGGCGCCGGCAGAACGGGAGGCGCCGCCGGAGGTGTCTGAGGAGCGAGGATCTCGGCTGTGACGCGGGTACGGAGCGTCAACCTAGAGGAGGGACGAATGAGCCACAATGCACGGGTACTCGGAGCGATCGCCCTGGCTGGAAGCCTGATGGGGTTCAGCTGGTCCGACTGGTGGCCGCCGGCTTTCTTGCAGCCCTGGTGGCCGCCGGCCCTCCAGCAGAAGATTGGCGAGTTGGAGGCGAAGGTGAACGCCACGGAGACGGAAAAGAGCGCCTTGCTCAAGAAGGTGACGGACGTGTCCCAAGCGGCTGACGACTGCAAGGCCCAATCTAACCAGATGGCAAAGGCCCAGGACGATCTGAAAGCCCGGGTGGATCAGCTTCAGGCGGCGTTGGCGGACACCCAAGCCAAATTGCAGAGCATGAGCAAGCCGGTAAAGCCGGTTAAGAAGGGCAAGAAATAAAGAGGGCTCGACTCCGACGGTCAGGAGCCCGACGAGCCCGTCGGTGTGGGCGAACTCGTGCCGGACCCAGCGGATGGGGGCGACGCGGGGGAACTCGCGGGGGGAGAACTGGGGGCGCTTTCCGACTTCTTCTCCTGGGCCGGCGGCTTGAACTTGTTCGAGTAGTCCGTGACGTACCAGCCGGTTCCCTTGAACGAGATGGCCGGCGCGGAGATGAGCTTGGACACCGGCCGCGCGCACACCTGGCACGTGGTGAGCGTAGGGTCGCTCACCTTCTGCGTGACTTCAAAGCGGTGCCCCGCCTCGCATCCGTACTCGTAGATCGGCATCGTACTGCTTTCTGTAAGTCCTCTCCCCGCTCCCGTCAACCCCCTCACTTCAGCCGGCGAACGGCCTCTTCGATGCGGTTCAGTCCCTCGACGATTTTCGGCATGCTTGTGGCGTAGGAGAAGCGCACATGCTCCGGGGCGCCGAAGGCCTCGCCAGGGACCGTGGCGGTCCGGGCCTCTCGTAAGAGGTAGGCTGCCAGCGCGGTCGCGGAGGGGAGAGAGCCCTCGGGACCCCGCCGGCCGATCAGGCGACCGACGTGCGGGAACGCGTAGAACGCGCCGCTTGGCATCGCGCAGGTCACGCCCGGGATCTTGTTCAACCGTTCCACCATGAGCCGGCGCCGCTGGTCGAACTCCGCGACCATCTCCTTAATGAACGCGTCGCCCTGGTTCAGCGCCGCAACCGCTGCCTTCTGGGCGATGGATGTGGGGTTGGACGTGCTCTGGCTCTGCACCGTCGTCATGGCGGTGATCAGGTCTTTCGGCCCCGCGGCGTAGCCGATCCTCCACCCGGTCATCGCGTAAGCCTTGGACACGCCGTTCACCACGACGGTGCGGGCCTGGACCTCCGGCCCCAGCGAGGCAATGCTCACGTGCGGGAGCCCGTCGTACAGCAGTTTCTCGTAGATCTCGTCCGAGATGATGAGCAGGTCGTGGCGGAGCGCGACCTTGGCGATGTCTTCGAGCGTCCGGCGGTCGTAGACCGAGCCGGTCGGGTTGCTCGGGGTGTTGACCACGACGGCCTTCGTGCGCGGCGTCACGTGCTGCGCCAGGAGTTCCCCCGTCAGGCGGAAGCCGCGCCGCTCCTCCGTCGGGACCAGCACCGGCGTGGCATCGTTGAGCAGCACCTGCTCCGGGAACGAAACCCAGTAGGGAGACGGGATGATCACCTCGTCGCCGGACTCGTACAGGGCCTGGGCCAGGTTGTAGAGGGTGTGCTTCGCGCCGCAGGAGATCAGCACCTGCGACGTGTCGTAGGTGAGACCCTGGTCGCGCCGGAGTTTCTCGACGACCGCCAGCTTGAGTTCGTCGATGCCGCCCGCGGCGGTGTATTTCGTGAAGCCGCTGCGGATGGCAGCGATGCCCGCTTCCTTGACCGGCAACGGCGTGTCGAAGTCCGGTTCGCCGGAGGCGAAGTCGATCACGTCCACGCCTCGGGCGACCATCGCTTTGGCTTCGGCGGTGATGCGGAGTGTCGCGGAGGGCGCGGTGCGTCCGACCCGCTGCGCGAGCTTCATCGGGAGCAGCCCCGCAGGCGTTCTCCCAGCCGGCGGGCGATCTCGGGATGCACTAGGCCGGCGAGGTCGCCGCCCAGCCGGGCCACTTCCTTGATGATCGTCGACGTCAGATAGATGTATTCCTGGCTGGGCATGAGGAAGACGGTCTCCACACTCTGGTCCAGGTTGCGGTTCATGAGCGCCATCTGTAGCTCGAACTCGAAGTCTGACACGGCACGGAGCCCCCGGATCACCGCGTGGGCTCCCCGCTGGCGGACGAAATCCACCAGGAGACCGTGGAATGGCTCGACTTCGACTCGGGGAGTCTCCTTGGTGGCAAGGCGCACCAACTCCACCCGTTCGTCCAGGGCCAGCACCGGATGCTTCTGCGGGTTCGCGGCCACCGCCACGTAGATCTTGTCGAACAGGCGCAGGCCCCGGTTGATGAGGTCCACGTGCCCGTTGGTGATCGGGTCGAACGTGCCCGGATAGACGCCGATCCTCATGCCGAGGCCTCAGTCCGTTCGCGCTGGTACAGAGACAGACAGGTGTCCCCGTACCGGTAGGTTTTCACGAGAGCCCAATGTCCGATCCGATCGTCCAGGTGGGTTTTATGGAAGTGCTCGACAACCACCACGCCGTGGGGCTGGATGATAACATCGGCCCCCACTGATGACAAGACCCTTTGCGCGTCCTGGGTCTGGTAGGGCGGGTCGAGAAAGACGATGTCGTAGGCCGGTCCGCGTGTGTGCTTCAGGAAGCGGGACACAGGAACGGGACGGACCTCGGACGCTCGCTCAAAGCCGCACCGACGGACGTTGGCCTCCAGCAGGCGCCACGCGGTCTGGTTGGACTCCACGAACGTCGCCTGCGTGGCCCCGCGGCTCAGCGCCTCGAGGCCGATGTTGCCGGTCCCCGCGAAGAGATCGAGGAACCGCGCGCCGACGATCCGGTCCGCGAGGATATTGAAGAGGGCCTCTTTCACCGGGTCCGCCGTGGGGCGGATCGCGGCGCCTCTGGGCCCCGACAAGCGACGACCCCGTGATGTGCCGCCGATGATGCGCATGACGTCTGCGAGTCTAACACGGCCCGCCGTGGTTTGCACAACCGGCGAGGTGGCTTGACAACGCGGCGAGCATCGCGCTAAGGGAAAGCGACCGTCGCGGGAGGATAGGCCTCCCTGTTAGGTGGCCGGTAGCAGGGGCAGACGATCTGAGTGTTACTGGGAGACGGCCTCCTGGGGATTTTCAGCAGGGCGCTTTTTCTGATTATGGGTGATAGTGGGGTCCACGATCGCCCCGCAGTTGATGCATTTCCAGGCGTAGACGATCAGGAAATAGTCGGAAAACCGTTCCCTGACCATGAGCCCTTTGCATTTCCTGCATTGCATTGTCCTGTCCTCCTGTCTGTGGTCGGAGATCCGTTGCGCCCAGGAAGGCAAGGTAGGTGCCCAAAACGCGCCTTTTGGAATTTCATAGAGTTATGAGAGGAGACAGTCCTACCGGTTTAACCTAAGAGACCTTCCCTGTGTCAAAAATGTGCACCTGGTGTGTACGAGCGTACACAGATGGATAGGGGCATGACATGGGGAAAGCGATGGGGATCGAGACCTGGCCTCCGGACGAGCGGCCTCGCGAGCGGCTCCTTCGGTATGGCCCGGAGACCTTGACGGACGGACAGCTTCTTGCCATTCTGCTAGGAACCGGGTTCGAGGGCTGGACGGCGCTGGATGTCGGGGTTGCCCTGCTGCATGGGCACGACGGGTTGCCGGCGGTCAGCCGGTTGAGTGCCAGGGAACTCTGTGCCGTGCCTGGAGTCGGGCCGGCCAAGGCCGCCCTCATCAAGGCGGCGCTGGAAATCGGGAAGCGGGCCATGGCCGCTCCTCTGTCCACGGGACAGCGAGTGACGTCCAGCCAGGACGTGTTCCGTCACTACCGCCCTCTCATGCGGGACCTTCGCCGGGAGGTCTTCAAGGCGGTCTTGCTGGACGGCAAGAACGCCATCATTCGGGACGTGACGGTGTCGGAGGGCAGCTTGACCCTGAGTATCGTCCATCCGAGGGAAGCCTTCGTCCCGGCCGTGCGGGAGTCGGCCGCGGCCGTCATCTTCGTGCACAATCACCCGAGCGGGGATCCGGAGGCGAGTCCGGAAGACCGGGCCTTGACTCACCGCCTTGTCTCGGCCGGGGAGATCATTGGCATTCGGGTTCTTGACCACGTTATTATCGGGGACCATGAGTACATCAGTTTTGCCGACCAAGGGTGGTTGACGCCTTAGCTTACGTATCGCTGGGACTGGAGGAGGAAGGAGAGCGATGCCTGCCAAGGGCAAGCACAGAGCCGCGAAGGGGACCCCCCAAGAAGGAAAGGCCCTCAGCAAAGCCAACCATGCCGGCGGGTCGGCCGACCTGGCTGCGGAAGTCAAGCGCCTTGCCCGCGAGGTGGAGGTGATCAAGGCCATGCTCAGCCAGCGTCAGGCTGCGGGACATGACGGGGGCACGGCGCGGCGCGATCAGGATAAGGTGGTCGCCGACCGCCTGGCGCGACTGGATGAGAAGTTAGAAGCGGTGTGGAACCGCGTGGCCGATCTGGAGGAGCGTCTAGAAGGCGAAGGCGCCGCCGGGCATGAAGCGGAGGACTTCGACGACGCTCCAGAAAAGGATTTCTACGAACGGTAGGTTGTAGGTAGACTCGCCGAGGAAGCCTGTGATACCGTGGCCGCATGCATCCAGGCGGCTACGTCCCTGATTTCAAAGAGTTTTGCGCGCTGGCCACACGGGGGAACTTGATTCCGGTTTGCCGCGAGGTCCTGGCCGACTTCGAGACGCCGGTCTCGGCGCTCGCCAAGATCGACCGCGGCCCGTGCGCCTATCTGCTGGAGAGCGTCGAGGGTGGCGAGAAGTGGGGGCGCTACTCGTTTTTGGGGAGCGGCGAGCCGATTCAGTTGCACGGCAGCGACCGCGAAGTGGTGTTGTCAAGCGGCCGCCGCCGCCGCCGGATTCCCGTGAAGACCGACGTGCTGGACTGCCTGCGCGACCTCATGGCGGAGTACCGGCCGGTCGAGGTGCCCGGGCTGCCCCGGTTTTGCGGGGGGGCGGTAGGGTATCTGAGCTACGACGTCGTCCGCCAGTTCGAGCGGCTCCCGTCACTTCGCAAAGACGTGCTGGGACTTCCGCTGATGTGCTTCCTGCTCACCGACACGCTGTTGGTCTTCGACAACGTGGCGCAGACGATCCGAATCGTGGCCAACGCGCAAGTCGGGGATCGGGACTACAAAAGGGCCTACGCCGAGGCGGTCCGGCGGATCGACGGGATGATCGCGCGGCTGCGCACGGGCCGCCGCCCGTCCCCGCGCAAGCTCGCTCCTAGGGGACCGCTTGCCTTCACCTCCAACATGAGCAAGGCGGACTTCGAGAAGATGGTGATGCAGACGAAGGAGTACATCAAGGCCGGCGACATCTTTCAGGGCGTGCTCTCGCAGCGGTGGCAGGCGTCGATGCGGGCCCGGCCGTTCGACCTCTACCGGGCCCTGCGTGTCATCAACCCCTCTCCGTACATGTACTATC
>VBOF01000285.1 GCA_005877855.1 Nitrospirota bacterium
GAGGCCGATGGTGAGCATTGGGCCGTTAAGGTCCGCAGCCACGATCCGGGCCTTCTGGCCCAGACGCCGCGCTGCCAGCAGCGCCAGATCAGCCGTTCCCGCTCCCACATCCAGCACCAATTTCACAGACCATCTCGCCTCTTGCAGAGGCATCAATGAATCCCTCTCCCCAGGAGTGAGCCTCAATGTTTCCCTCTCCCCTGGAGGGAGAGGGTCAAGGTGAGGGGGATCCGCCATTAACTCGACCGCCTTTCGCTTCCACGAATGGTGAAGCCCCAGGCTCAGTAGCGAGTTGTTCAGGTCGTAGTAGCGGGCGATCGAGGAGAACATCCGCTGGACGGCCCGCTCCTTCTCGGAGCCGGTCCCCTTCGCCGACGCGACTTGTCTTTGCTCTTCCACCGTCAACATGGGAGCGCCATCGTATCACCCGCCGAAGATGCTGGGCAAGCAGCCCAACGACCCTCGCCCCTGGAGGGAGAGGGCAGGGTGAGGGGGAATTATCTTGGAGGTGGGTCCTGTCGCCGAGCCACCCGGACGTGCTAGGCAGCTTGCTCGCAGTTCACCATCCACGGTATACCGAATCGATCCACACACATGCCAAAACGGGAGGCCCAGAAGGTCTGCTGGAGCGGCATCTGCACCCTCCCGTTCTCTGACAATGCGCGAAATATGCGTTCTGCCTCTGCTGGATCGTTGGTGTTGAGCGACACGGAGAAGCCTTGCGGTTGTTCGTAGCGCTCCGGCGGCGCGTCGGAGCCCATCAATACCTCATCGCCGACAGTCAGGCGTGCGTGAAGGATTTTTTTGCGCCATTCAGATGGCACATGTTGCTCCGCTGGCGTACCTTCGTGGGTCAGCATCGCTTCGATTTTGCCGCCAAGACACTTTTCATAGAACTTGAACGCTGCCTCGCATTGGCCGTTGAAAGTCAGGTAAGGATTCAATTGCATCGTACACTCCTTTGGCTAGCTGAATGATTGAGAAATCCGTTCGTGTGAAATCGATGTGGTATGACTACCGCTTCGTGTCCTTCTTCCGCTGCTTGGATTGCGCGCGCAGGCGCTCCTCTTGCTCCCTGAGCTCTGGCGTGAACTCGGCCCCGAAGTCTTCCGCCTCGAACACCTGGCGAATCTCGATCTGAGACTCGCCAGGGAAGGGATTCGGACAGCGCTTGACCCATTCGATCGCCTCCTCCTTCGACTTTACCTGCCACAGCCAGAAGCCGGCGATCAGCTCCTTCGTCTCGGCGAAAGGCCCGTCGATCACGGAGCGCCTGTTTCCCGAGAATTTAACGCGCGCGCCCTTCGAAGTAGGCTGGAGCCCCTCGGCGGCGAGCAGCACTCCGGCTTTCGCCAGCTCCTCGTTGTACTTCCCCATCGCGGTCAGGAGCTTCTCGTCCGGCATGACGCCCGCTTCCGAGTTCTTGGTGGCTTTGACAATAATCATGAATCGCATCGTAGTACCTCCCTTCCCCGTCATTCGAGCTACTGCTTTCGTGTGTACGTGATCTCCATCATCTTCATCTCTTTGCCGTGCTCGTGCGTCCCGTACATGTCGAACGTCTGGGTATTGCTGTCCACGATCTTCCACACCGCACGGTGCGTCATCTGTCCTCCGCCCAGTTCAGCGTGCTGCCCTTTCAGCGTGATGGTCTTGCCATCCGCGCTCGCAGTGCCTTCCATCGTAAAAATCCCCGTGCCCATGGAATCGATCCACATCGTGACATAGCGCTTGCGAAGGTTGTCGTATGCGCTGATCCCAACCCCGGAGTAGGGTTGTCCCATCATGTCGCCGGTGAATTCCTGTTGGAGAAATCGTCCGTCCAGCAACATCTTCATTTCGGCGGAACCGGTTGATTCCATGGGGGGCTTGTCGGGTTCCATCCACTCCTTGGTTTTTGTGGTCCAGCTACCGGCCAGACTTGCAAACAACTTGTGCGGCTCGCCGGGCGTGGCGAGTTTCTTGTACGTCTCCATCATCGCCTGGGGGTCCATCTGCTTCTCTGATTTCTTGTCTTTGGCCAGTGCCGTCGCGACGGCCAGCGTGACGCACAATGTTGTGACTGCGAGATAGATGAAACGCATGCTTCCCTCCTTGTGGTTGATTGATGAGCACATTCGACAAAATGACATCAGACTGTGTGTGACGTTCTACTTTCTTCTAGACGTCTCTGAAACTCTCGACTGTGGCGGCGATGCATAAGTTACTGTCGCAGGGGAAGGAGCGCCCGCAGTCGCTCATCGCGCAAAAACAGTCCTCCCCAGACCAGCACGCCGAGAAGGATCGGCATGAAGAATGGCTCGCCGATACGCACATGTGTCGCGGTGGCGCCGCCTAGATAGGCTGTCAGCAGGATCGCGCCAAGAACGGAGGTCCGCGGCACGACGTAGAGGGCCGCACAGGCTAGCTCGACGATTCCAATACCGACAGTGAGGCTCTCGGGATATCCCAGACGAGCGAATCCCTCCACGACAGCAGCCGGCTTTACCAATTTCATGACGCCGCTCAAGAGCAGCATCAGGACCGGCAGAGCACTCATGATACGTCCGGCCCAGATCATCTTCTTCGAGACCGGAGCCGTGTGAGTATCCGATTGCATGGATGTCTCCTCCATCGTCTTTCAGTTACGTGGCTGCTAACCGCCGGCCATCGCCCCCACGATGAACAAAGGCTCGGCGCCCGTCGCAACCGCGTCGGGCAAAGGGACATCCGGCGATTCGTGGGACAGATCCTCCTCGCAGGCGAAGAACCTCACGAACGGCCGCCGCTGTTGAGTGACGTGGTCGCGGATCGTTCCCCGCAGCATCGGATAGCGGGCTTCGAGTGCGTCGAGGACCGAGCGCTGAGTCACCGGACCCTCGACGCCCAGCGTCACCTCGCCGTCGACGCGCGCGAGCGTCCGCAGATGTGCCGGGAGCACGACTCGGATCATGGCA
>VBOF01000059.1 GCA_005877855.1 Nitrospirota bacterium
CGGAGCCTCGGTACTATCCCTTTGCCGGCGGCTCGATCAACTCAATGGGATTGCCGAACCTTGGGTATCGGGCGTATGCGGAGTTGATCCCAGCCCTCAAGGCGTTCAGGAAGCCGGTGATCGCGAGCGTGGCCGGCCTCTGCGAGGACGACTTCCCGGAGATCGCCAGGACGATCTCTCGCGCCGGCCCCGACCTCGTCGAAGTGAATCTCTCCTGCCCGAATATTGCCGGCAAGCCGCAGATCGGGTATGACTTCGAGACCTCGGAGCGACTGATCCGCCGT
>VBOF01000060.1 GCA_005877855.1 Nitrospirota bacterium
CCGGTCGCGCTGGCCAACGTGCGAGCCTTTTGGAACGCCTTCGAAGGCCGGATCCCCATCATGGGAGTCGGAGGCGTGGCGTCCGGCGCTGACGCGTTCGAGCACCTGCTGGCCGGAGCCTCGGCCGTCCAGATTGGCACCGCCCTCGTGGAGGAAGGGCCCAAGGTCTTCGACCGGATCGCCGGCGAGCTGCAGGCCGTGCTCAAGAAGAAAGGGTATCCGTCCGCCACCGCCGCCGTGGGTTGCCTCAAGGAACTGTGACCGTCTTCCGTCTCCTGGTGTGGCGTCATGTCGCCGGGGAACTCCCGCGCACGGCCCTCACGGTCGGCGGCGTTGCCCTGGGGGTCGGCGTGTACGTGGCGGTCGCGACGGCGAACGTCGAGATCGTCCGTTCGTTCGAACAGGCCGTGCTCGGCGTGGCCGGGCGGACGACCTTGCAGGTCTTCAACGCGACAAACTCCCTGGGCGGTTTCGACGAGCGCATCATCGAGCCCCTCAGCCACGCGGACGGCGTCCTCCTGGCCACGCCAGTGCTGGACCTCACCGGGATCTGGAGGGCCGAGGGCAAGGCCAGAGGGATCGTGTTGCCGATCTTGGGGGTGGATCTCCTGGCTGAATCCTCCTTCCGCGACTACCAGGTGGGCGACAGCAGCCACAACACCTCCGGCAGTGAATTCGATTGGGAGCGGTACCTCGAGCCCGACACGATCTTCGTGGGCCGCCGGCTGGCCCAGCGCCACGGCCTGACCCTGGGCTCGGCGCTGGAAGTGAACGTCGGCGGTCTTGTCCGGCGGCTGGTTGTCCGCGGCATCCTGGAGGGGGAAGGCCCGGCGCGGTCCACGTTCGATGAGCTGGCCGTCATGGACATTGCGGGGGCGCAGCTCCTGTTCGGCCGATTGGGCCGCCTCGATCGCATCGACCTCGTCACGGACCCGGCCCGGCCCGTGGAGGAGGTTAGACGAGCGATCCTCGCGCTTCTGCCGCCGGAGCTGACCGTCAAGCGCCCCCAGCAACGCAATGCCCAGATCGAGCGGATGACACGCGCGTTCCGCCTGAACGTAAGCATTCTCAGCGTGGTGGCGCTGCTGGTCGGACTCTTCCTCGTCTACAACACGGTCTCCTTCGCGGTGCTCCGCCGCCGTCGGGAGATCGGGGTCCTGCGCTCGCTGGGCCTGTCCTCCGCCGGCATCGCGCGGCTGTTGCTGGCCGAGGTCGTGCTGGTCGGCCTTGTGGGTGGAATCGTGGGCATCGGGTTCGGCGTCGCGCTCTCGAACGTGGTCTTGCAGACGCTCGCGGCGACCGTGAGCAATCTCTATTATCAGTCGCTGGTTGCTCCCCGCCTGACGTGGGTGTCGTGCGAAGTGTTGGTGCAAGGGCTGTTGATCGGGCTGGTCGTGGCGGTGGTGGGCTCGCTGGGCCCGATCAGGGAAGCGGTGTCGGTCGAACCGACCCAGGCCCTTGCTCCGGGAGGGTATGAACTAGTCGGGACCGTGCGTGTCGCGACCGTCCTCGCGCGGGCGGCGGCCGCCTTTCTCCTGGCCGGGCTCGCCGCCTGGCAGGATCCCGTGCAGGGCTTGCCGCTGTTTGGATACGTCGCTGTGTTTTTA
The DNA here is from genome assembly GCA_005877855.1 of Nitrospirota bacterium. Classification (GTDB taxonomy): domain Bacteria; phylum Nitrospirota; class Nitrospiria; order Nitrospirales; family NS-4; genus NS-12. The sequence goes on from VBOF01000060.1 coordinate 1,608, forward strand.
GTCGTGCTGGGCTTCGCGTTACTCAGCCCCGTGGTCATCGGATCGATCGCTCCCTGTTTGCGGAGGATCCTGCCCCGGCAGGCTGGCTGTCTGCCGCGCCTGGCCGCCTCCGAGTTGGAACGTGCGCCCGTGCGGAACGCCGTCGCCGTTTCGGCGCTGATGGTCGGATTGGCCCTGATGATCGGCGTCAGCGTGATGATCCACAGCTTCCGCGAGACAGTGGATCTGTGGCTGGAGCAGACCGTGAAGGCAGACCTGATCGTCGCGCCGCCGACGTGGTTGGGCGACGGCCCGGAATGGGCCTTGCCGGAGTCCGTGCCCCAGCGGCTGCAAGCGCTGCCCGGGGTTGTGGCGGCGGACAGCTACCGCGATGTCCGCATGGACCACCACGACAGACCAGTGAGAGTGGTTGCCCGGGATCTGCTGATCCATGCGCGGCACAGTCGGTATCTCTTCATGGAAGGGGAGTCCGCGACGGTCCTGAGCGAGGCGGTCCGCAGCGAGCAGGTGATCGTGTCGGAGACCTTTGCTCGGCAGTTCTCGCTGCGACGTGGCGACCGCATCGGGCTGCCGACCCCGCACGGGCCGGTCGAGCTTCCTATCGCGGGCGTGTTCTATGACTACTCGACGGATGGCGGCAAGATCGTTCTGGACCGTGCCCTCTACGCGCGGCACTGGGGCGACCGCAACGCGACGGTCGTGCCTCTGTACCTGGCGCCCGGAGCCGATCCGGAGGTGGTCCGCCGCGCTGTCCTGGAAAGGCTGCAGGGCGATCCGCCGGTGATGATCCTGACGAACGGCGAGCTGAAGCGCGAAGTGCTGCGGATCTTCGACCAGACCTTCGCCATCACGTACGCGCTGGAGGTCATCGCGGTGACCGTGGCGTTGCTGGGAATCGCCAATACGTTGCTAGCGGGCATCCTGGAGCGTCAGCGCCAGCTCGCGGTGCTGCGCGCCATTGGAGGGACGCCGGCCCAGGTCGGCCGGCTTATCCTGTGGGAGTCCGGATTGCTGGGGCTGGCGGGGACGGTCCTGGGAGCCGCGGCGGGCCTGGTCCTCTCCGTCCTGTTGATCGAAGTCATCAACAAGCAGTCATTCGGCTGGACCATCGTGTTCCATCCGGCCCCGGGCGTTCTGCTGGAAGCGGTGGCGCTGGGGCTGCTCGCCACCGTGCTCTCGGGGTACTGGCCGGCCCGGCGGGCGGCCCGCCTTCCTGTCGCGGAGAGCCTCCAGTACGAGTAGCCAGTCCCCTTATGCGACCGGCGTACCGACGGTGTCCACTTCGAAGCCGAGGTCCTCGATCATCTTCCAGGCCTCGGGCGCGGGCATGCCCGGCGTCGTGAGGTAGCCGCCGACAAAGAGCGAGTCGGCGGGATAGAGCGCCAGCGCCTGCAGGGAGCGCAGGTTGAACTCGCGGCCGCCCGCGACGCGCAGCTCCGTCCGTGGGTGCAGGAAGCGGAACAGACAGAGTATTTTTAAACAGCGCTGGGGCGTGAGGTTGTTCTGATCCTGCATCGGCGTGCCGGGGACCGGATGCAGGAAGTTCATCGGGATCGAGTCCGGCTGCACCTCGCGCAGGGCAAACGCGAGGTCGATCAAATCTTCGTCCGTCTCGCCCATGCCCGCGATGCCGCCTGAGCAGATCTCCAGGCCGGCAGCCCGGGCGTTGCGGATCGTCGTGAGGCGGTCCTGATACGTGTGGGTCGTGACCATCCGCGGGTGGAACCGCTCCGACGCGTTCAAGTTGTGGTTGATCCGGTCCACGCCGGCTGCCTTCAGCCGGCACGCGTCGTTTTCCGTGAGCAGCCCCAGCGAGCAGCAGACCTGGACCGGCACCGCGCCTTTGATCTCCCGCACGGCCTCGCTGATTTCGGCGAGCTCGCGGTCGAGCGGGCCGCGCCCGCTGATAACGATGCAGTAGCGGATGGCCTTGGACTGCGCCGCCCGCCGCGCCCCTTCCACCATTTGCGACTTCTTTAGCAGGCCGTATTTCCGGATGTCCGCCGTGGAGACGGCCGACTGCGAGCAATAGCCGCAATCTTCCTGGCAGGCGCCGCTCTTGGCGTTCTGGAGCATCTGGAGGCGGACCTTGCGCCCGAAATACCGCTGGCGGACGAGAAAGGCGGCGTCGAGCAATTCCAGCAGGCGGTCGTCCGGCGTCTGCAACACCGCCCGCGCTTCCTCACGGGTCAGCGCCTCGCCGGCGAGCGCCTTGTCGGCCCAAGCGCGGAACGCGCCATTCGGATAGTCGCGATAATCCATCGTCGTCACTCCTTGATCAGAGACAGGCCGGTCATTTCGGGCGGTTGGGGAAGCCCCATCAGGTGCATGATCGTCGGTGCAATGTCCGCGAGCACGCCGGAGGCGCGCAAGGCATGCGGCCGGTCGTCCACGATGAGGCACGGCACCGGGTTGAGCGTATGCGCCGTGTGAGGCTGGCCGGTCTCATAGTCCACCATCTGCTCCAGGTTGCCGTGATCGGCGGTCAAGACCACGGCCCCGCCGATTCGGCGCATGGCGGAGATGACCTTGTTCAGACACTCGTCGATGACCTCGGCCGCCTGGATCGCGGCTTGCAGATTTCCGGTGTGGCCCACCATGTCCGGGTTCGCGAAGTTCAGCACGATCAGGTGGTACTGGCGGGACTCGATACGCCGAACGGCCTCGTCGGCGACCTCTCGCGCGGACATCTGCGGCTTCAGGTCGTAGGTCGCGACGTCGCGGGGGGAGGGAATCAGCACACGGTCTTCGCCCGGATAGGTCTTCTCGTCGCCGCCGTTGAAAAAGTACGTGACGTGGGCGTACTTCTCGGTCTCGGCGATGCGGAGCTGCTTGAGCCCGCGCTCGCTGATCAGTTCCGGCAGGATACGCGTCAGACGGAACGGCGGGAAGGCCACCGGGTGCGTGAAGGTCTCGTCGTACGAGGTCATCGTCGCGAAGGCGCCCAGCTTCGGCACGGTCTTTCGCGGGAAGGCTTCGAAGGTCGGTTCGATGAGGGCGCGCGTCAGTTCGCGGGCACGGTCCGCGCGGAAGTTGTAGAAGAAAATCCCGTCGTCGTCGTCAATGCTCCCGATCGGATGGTCGTGTTGGTCCACGATGACGGCGGGGACCACGAACTCGTCGGTCACGTTCGCCGCATAGCTCGCCGTCACGGCCTCCTCGGCCGACTTTCGATGCACGCCGGTTCCTTCGACGATTGCCGCGTAGGCCTTGGCCACGCGGTCCCACCGCTGGTCCCGGTCCATGGCGTAGTACCGCCCCATCACGGTGGCGATCGTCCCGACTCCAAGCTGGCGCATCCGCGCCTCGGCGGACTTGATGTAGCCGAGGCCGTTCCGCGGGGGTGTGTCCCGCCCGTCCAGGAAGGCGTGCACGAACACCGGTGGGCGGCCTTCCTTCTTCACCAGTTCCAGGATTGCCTCTAGATGGGCGATGTGGCTGTGCACCCCGCCGTCCGACAGGAGACCCAGAAGGTGCAGGCGGCCGCCGGTCGAGCGGACCTTGTGCAGCACCTGGGCGATCACCGGGTTTGTCGCGAAGGAGCCGTCGCGGATTGCCCGATTGATCCGGGTGAAGTCCTGGTACACGATGCGGCCGGCGCCGAGGTTCATGTGGCCGACCTCGGAGTTCCCCATCTGCTTGTCGGGCAGGCCCGTGTCCTCGCCGGACGCCGACAGCATGGTGTAGGGGCAGGTCCTAAGGAGCGAGTTGTAGAACGGCAGCCGTGCGAGGGCTAGGGCGTTGGCCTCCGTTTTCTGGCTCACGCCCCAGCCGTCTAAGATGATCAGCGCGACAGGTTTCACGGTCGTCGTCTTCATGGTATCTGGAGTTGTAGGGGCGGTTCGTGAACCGCCCCTACACAGGCTCGAACGGCGAGGCGACGCCCGGATAGGGTTGGGGCTGGACGGGCTCGCGCACGCTCTCGCGGGGCTGGCCGGTGCTGCCGAACGAAGGGAGCAGGTGGGCCAGCGTGTTCCAGCGTCCGCAGGCCTGGCAGCGCCCGCTCCACTCCTGCGCTTCGTCGTGACAGGCCGTGCAGGCGAACGGGGCCCCGACGGGCCGCGGCCGGTTGAGGGCTTCCTGCAGGATGATCAGCGCCGATTCCGTGTCCCCCTTGCGGATGTACAGACAGGCCATGATCTTGTGCAGGGCTCCGGTGGGATCCTGGAGGCCTTCCAGCGTCGAGAGCAGATCGAAGGCGTCGTCGATCATCTCCAGCCGGTAGTACAGCTTGCCGAGGGCCAGCTTGAGAAGCGGGTTCTGATCGTTGCGGCTCAAGGCGACCTGGTAGATGCGGAGCATCTCGCCCGGTTCGCCCATCTCCAGGTAGAGGTCCTCCAGGCGCTGCAGGAAGAGCGGATTGCCGGTCTTGACGTACGACTTCTCCCACGACTCCGCCGCGTGCTTCAGCTTGCCTTCCCGGATGAGCAGCTCGCCGAAGCCAATCCGCGCGGGCAGGAACCCTTTGTCCAGCTTGATCGCTTCCCGGAAGTAGCGCCGGGCAAGGTCGAGATCGCCGCGTTCCAAGCACTGTCGCCCGACCTCATATTTCAGTCCCGTCATGACCTGGGTCTCGGCACGGACTTCGTGCTCGGACAGGCCTGCCTTGAGGAGCCGTTCCTGGACCGCATGGGCCGCCTGCCACCTGCTGTTCTGGATGTGGATGTCGCGGATGCGATAAAGGGCGGTCGGGTTGGTGCTGTCGAGTTTGAGTGCGCCCTCCAGCGCCTGGATCGCCTCGTCGTAGCGCTTGGCGTCTTCGAGGTCGCGGGCCAGGGAAAAGAGGATCTCCAGATTGCTTTCTTCGAGGGACCGGGCCCTCAGATGGAGCCGAATCGCCTCGTTGTAGTGCTTCTCCCGGCGGAAGATGTTGCCCAGCAAAAGCAGGGCGCGGGTGTGGAGGGGGTCCAGCGCCAGCAGCTTCTGCAACTGGGTGATCGCCTCGCTGGTCCGGCGGGAGAGCCAGGCCAGCACGCCGCTGCTGTAGTAACTCTGGAGCTTCTCCTCGCGCTTGCGCCGCTGGGTGGACCGCCAGTTGAGGATGAGGGTACGGACCTCGCGCACGCCGAACAGCATCACGACCGTCAGCGCCCCACCCGCGATGCAGAGGAGCACGAGATAGGTTGGGGTGACGTCGGTGGAGGTTTGTTTCGACAGCCGGAGCGTGATCGGGTCAGGGTTGAGGTCGCTGAAGTAGACGGCCGCCACGATGGCGGCGATCAGCGTGAAGACCCACAGGAAGAAGCGCATCGGTTATCCCCGTTGCCTGGCGGTTTGCTCCCTCTGCATCCGTACTTTGGGACGGCCGGCCGTGACAGCCGTGCGGCCCTTCGGCACCGGCAGACGCTTCGCATCGGCCCACAGCCGGTCCAGCCCGTAATGCTCACGCACCCCCCGCTTGAAGATGTGGACGACCACGTCGTCATAATCCATCAAGACCCACACACCGGCCTCGAGGCCTTCGAGGCCGTAGAGCCGGGTTCCCTTGTCGTCCAGGGCTTTCTCGATCTGGTCCTTTACGGCAATGACTTGGCGTTCGGATTCGGCTGAGCAGATTAAGAAATAATCCGTCACCCCGGACTTGCGGGCAACGTCTAAGATCACGATCTCAGAGGCTTTTTTCTCTTCGGCGGCCATCGCAGCCAACCGAACCTTTACTCGTGATCCTCGTATTATTGCGGTAACCCTCCTGCGCCAGAACGATATCGCAGTATATAAGACTCGACGGCCGTCGGCAAGAGGTTTTCGACGCTCTGCTTCGATTTCAGTCGCCTCCTGACCTCCTGTGACGACACTTCGCAGGGAGGGATTGCCAGCGCCCAGAGCGACCGTCCGCTCTTGAGCCGGAATTCATATTGCTCACGCTGCCCGGCGTCCAGTTGGGTCAGGTGATGAGGGTCCGTCAGGCCGAGAATCGGAAGTTTTTCCAAGGACTTAAACTGGAAGCCAGCCCTTGCAATCACGGCGAAATCGCAACTCTCCAGCAGGCGTTCCGGTTCCCGCCAGCTTGGCAGTTGGAGAAAGGCGTCCAGCCCAATGATGAAGACCATACGCGCATCGGGCGGGTAGGTGTCCTTCAGGCTCTGGACGGTGTCGATCGTGTACGATTTCGTCTCGCGTCTCGTCTCGATGTCGGAGAGCTGGAAGTAAGGGTACGGCGTGATAGCCAGACGCACCATCTCCAGCCGGTGCTTCGCCGGAATGAAATCGGACGGCGGCTTGTGGGGCGGGTCGCCGGTCGGGATGAAGAGGACGGTGTCGAGGCCGAGGCGGCTGCGCGCAGTCTCGGCGACGAGCAGATGGCACCGATGGATGGGATTGAACGCGCCGCCGTACAGCCCGAGTTTCATTCCCGGAGCTGACCGGTGCCCAGGACGATGAACTTGGCGCTGGTGAGTTCCTCCAGGCCCATCGCGCCGCGCGCGTGGATGCGGGTCGTGCTGATGCCGATCTCGGCGCCCAGGCCGAACTGGTAGCCGTCATGGAGGCGCGTCGAGGCGTTCACGAAGACCGCAGCGGCGTCCACGTCGTTCAGGAAGCGCATGGCCCGTCCGTGGTCCTGCGTCACGATTGCCTCGGAGTGCTGCGAGCCGTAGCGGGCGATGTGCTCCATCGCCTGCTCCATACCGTCCACGACGCGCACGGCCAGGATGAGATCCAGGAACTCCGTGCCCCAGTCGGAGTCGCCGGCCGACTTCACGCCCGGCGCAAGCTTCACGGTCCGCGGGCAGCCCCGGACCTCCACGCCAGCTTCCTGATAGCGCTTGATGAGCGGCGGGAGGAACGTCGGCGCGACTTTCTGGTGCACGAGGAGTGTCTCCATGGCGTTGCAAGTGCCGGGGCGTTGCACCTTGGCATTGAAGCAGATGGCCTCTGCCATGGCAGGGTCGGCTGTGTCGTCCACGTAGGTGTGGCAGACGCCCTTGTCGTGCTTGATCACCGGGATGGTGGACTCCTTCATGATGAACTGCATGAGGCCTTCGCCGCCGCGCGGGATGATGAGGTCGATCAGCTTGTCCTGCTTGAGCAGCAGGGTGGAGGCCCGCCGGTCCGGGTTGTCGATGAATGTGATGGCCCCGGCCGGGATGCCGACCTTCTCGCCGGCCTCGCTCAGCACCTTCACGATCGCGGCGTTGGACTGGATGGCTTCTGAGCCTCCTCGGAGCACCACCGCATTTCCGGATTTGAGGCACAGCGAGGCGGCGTCGGCGGTGACATTGGGGCGGGACTCGTAGATGATGCCGATGACACCGATCGGCACACGCATCCGACCCACCTGCATCCCGTTGGGGCGCCGCCACATTTTCGTCACTTCACCGACGGGGTCGGGGAGTGCCGCCACCTCACGCAGGCCCACGGCCATCTCCTTGATGCGCTTGGTGTTCAGCGTGAGCCGATCCAGCGCGGCCTTCGAGAGGCCGCTCGCGGTGGCGAGGTCCTTCTTGTTGGCCGCCAGCAGTTCCGCTTCGCGCGCTTCCAAGGCGTCGGCCATGGCCAGTAGGGCCTTGTTCTTCACGGCCGTGGATAGCGTCGCCAACTGCCGCGCAGCAGCCTTGGCCTGTGAGGCCTTCTGGACGACGTAGTCGGACAGGCTCATAGGATCACCAGATTGTCCCGGTGGATGACCTCGTCGTAGTCCTTGTACCCCAGCGTCTTCTGGATCTCGGAGGTTTTCAGCCCCTTGATCTTCGCGATCGCCTCCGACGAGTAATTCACCAGCCCCTTCGCGAACTCTCGCCCGGATTTGTCCACACACGCGACGGCATCGCCGCTCTCGAAGTCTCCATACACCGCCGTGATGCCGGAGGGGAGCAGGCTCTTGCCCTTGCGCGTGAGGGCCTCGACCGCGCCGTCATCCAGCGTGAGGCGGCCCTTGGCCTTCACCGTGTAGCCGATCCAGTGCTTGCGGCTCGTGAGCTTCTGGCTCTTCGGCAGGAAGATGGTCCCGACCGGATCCCCCTGGAACAGCGCTGTCAGGTGGCCCGGCCGCTCTCCGCTGACGATGGCTGTGGCGATGCCGTACGTCGCGGCCTTCTTGGCGGCGATGACCTTC
>VBOF01000061.1 GCA_005877855.1 Nitrospirota bacterium
GGCGGCGTCTTCGTGATCGAAGCGCTGTCGGTGATCTTTCAGGTGGCCTCGTTCAAATCACGGGGCAAGCGGGTGTTCCTCATGGCGCCCATTCATCACCATTTCGAGTTGAAAGGCTGGGAGGAGCCGAAAGTGGTGGTCCGTCTGTGGATCATCGCGGTGCTGCTCGCGCTGTTCAGCTTGAGCACGCTGAAGCTGCGATGAGCGTGGTCATGGGCGAACGGACGTCGGTAGAGGTGGCGGGCAAGCGAGTCGCCGTGATCGGCCTGGGGCGGAGCGGCGTCGCCGCGGTGCGGTTGCTGGGGAAGTTCGGCGCGCGCGTCGCGGTCGCGGACCAGAAGCCGCTCGCCGAGTTGACGGCCGCGCTGGAGGGCCTGCGGGCCGCCGATCTGGAGGTCCACGGCAGCGGCGCCTACGAGTCGGCGTTGCGGGGCGCGGAACTGGTGGTGGTCAGCCCGGGCGTCCCGCTGACGCTGGAGCCGCTCCGGCGTGCACGCGCCGCCGGCGTCCGCGTGATCGGAGAATTCGAACTCGCCGCCCGGTGCCTCACCAGCAAGCTCATTGCGGTGACCGGAACGAACGGGAAGAGCACGACGGTCACCTGGATCGGCGAGGTGCTGCAGCGGGCGGGCTACGAGCCGTTCGTCGGCGGCAACCTGGGGCCGCCGCTGGCGGAGGCCGCGTATGCCGCCTTACACGGCAGGCGATGGGATTTTGTGGTGGCCGAAGTGTCGAGCTTCCAACTGGAGACGATCGAAACCTTTCACCCCTGGATCGGAGCGATCCTGAATGTGACGCCCGATCATCTGGACCGCTATCCCTCCATGGAGGCCTACGCTGCGGCGAAGCTGCGAATGTTCGAGAACCAGACTGCCACGGACTATGCGGTCCTGAACGCCGATGATCCCCGGCTGGCTCATGCCGCCGACGGCTTTGCCGGGAGCCGCGTGCTGTTCAGTCGCACGCGCGCCATCGAACGTGGCGTGTTCGTGGACGGGGACAGCATCATTTCCACGGTGCGAGGTGGTGGCGAAGAAATCTGCCGGGTGAGCGGGCTACCGGTCAAAGGCGCCCACAATGTCGAGAACGCGATGGCGGTCGCCGCCGTGGCCAGCCTGGCCGGCTGTCCGAGCGCCACCATCGGAGAGGGCCTGCGTGCCTTCCGGGGGTTGGAGCACGTGATGGAGCTCGTGCGGGTCCTGCACGGGGTGGCGTACATCAACGATTCCAAGGGCACGAATGTGGACGCCACCATCAAGGCGCTGGAGAGCCTACCGGCGCCCGTCATCCTGATCGCCGGAGGCCGCGAGAAGGGCGGTGAATACCCGGGATTGGCCGACGTGGTCCGGCACAAGGCCAAACAGGTCATCCTGCTCGGCGAGGCACGCGCCCGCCTGCGTGAGGTCTTGGCCGGGGTTTGCCCGGTGACGGAGGTCCGTAGCCTCGCCGAGGCGGTGCGGAGGGCGGCGGCGCTGGCGGTGCCGGGCGACACGGTCTTGCTGTCCCCCGCCTGCGCCAGCTTCGACATGTTCGCGGACTATAGGGACCGCGGGCGCCAGTTCAAGGAGTACGTGCTTGAACTGGGTTGACCAGCAGACCATGGCCCTCCGGTGGCCTGACGCCGCGGTGGCCGAGCGCCCGCGTCGCGGCGATCACACGATCCTCCTGGTGACGCTCCTCCTGGTGGCCATCGGCCTCGGCATGATCTACAGCGCGAGCGGGGTCTTGGCCGACAAGCGCTTCGGGGCCCACTCCTACTTCCTCAAACGGCAACTGCTGTGGTGTGCGATCGGACTGGTGGCCTTGTTGGTCGTGGCCCGGTGCGAACTCGTGACGCTGAGGCGGTGGGCGGGGCCGGTCCTCCTCCTCGGCCTGCTCGGCCTCGTGCTCGTGCTGCTGCCGTCCATCGGGGTGTCGGTCAAGGGCGCACGCCGGTGGCTGCGGATCGGCGCGCTCACGATCCAGCCTGCCGAAGTGGTCAAGCTGGGTGTCGTGCTGTACCTGGCGCATTACCTGGCGAAGAAGGGGGATCGGATCGCTGACTTCTGGCGGGGCTTCGTGCCGCCGCTGCTGGTGGTCGGGCTGCTCATCGCGCTGATCATGATCGAGCCCGATATGGGGACTGCGGCGGTGATCGGCCTGGTGACCTTGGGTGTCCTCTTCGTGGGCGGTGCGCGGCTGAGCCATCTGTTGGTGATCACCGTGGCGGCCTTGCCCATCCTGTACCTGCTCGTCATGCGGGTCGCCTACCGCCGCCAGCGCCTCCTGAGCTTCTGGGATCCGTGGAGCGATCCCACCGGGACAGGCTTCCAGGTGATCCAGTCGTTTCTCGCGCTCGGCAGCGGGGGACCTTTCGGGGTGGGGCTTGGCGAGGGGCGGCAGAAGCTGTTCTACCTGCCGGAGCCCCATACGGATTTCCTGCTCGCGGCGTTGGGCGAGGAACTCGGGTTTGTCGGGACCGCTATGGTCGTTGTGCTGCTGGGGGCGTTCGTGGCGAAGGGCTTCTCGATCGCGTGGGAAGCGAGTGACCCCTTCGCGCGCTATGTGGCCTTGGGAGTGAGTTTGCTGATCGGGTTCCATGCATTGATCAATGTGGGGGTGATCACGGGTCTGCTGCCCACTAAGGGATTGACGTTACCGTTCCTGAGTTACGGAGGGTCGTCTCTGGTCGTCTGCATGGTCGGGGCCGGGCTCCTCATGGCGGTCGCCCGGCACCGCCCGCCGATTTGAGAGGAGCATGCGCGTGATCATTGCAGCCGGCGGCACCGGTGGCCATCTTTACCCGGGGGTGGCGCTGGCTCGTGAATTCGCCCGGCTGGAGCCCGGAAGCGAAGCAATTTTTGTGGGGACCGTTCGGGGACTGGAAACGAAAGTGGTGCCCCGAGAGGGATTCGAGTTGATCACGATCACGGCGCAGGGAGTGATGGGTCGGGGCGTGTGGGGGGCCCTGCAGGGCCTCGCCGCGGTGCCGGTCGGCCTGCTCGAGTGCCTCGCGATCTGCCGCCGCCGGCGGCCGGATCTGGCGATCGGCCTTGGCGGATACACCAGCCCCCCTCTGGTGCTGGCGGCGTTCCTCTTGGGCGTCAAGCGGGCCATCCTGGAGCCGAACGTGTATCCAGGTGTGGCCAATCGCGTGCTCTCGCCGTTTGCGAATCTTGTCTTTGTGTCGTTCGCTGACTCGGCTCCTTTCTTCGCTCCAGAGAAGACGCGGATCGTGGGCACGCCCATTCGTCAGGAGTTTCTCGAGGCTCCTCCGCAAAGTGAGACGGCGCGGGTTCCTACCCTGTTGGTGCTGGGAGGAAGCCAAGGGGCACGCTCAATCAATCGGGCCATGATCGCTGCACTCCCGGCGTTGGCAGCAGAGCGTCCTCGCCTTCGGGTGATTCATCAAACTGGCGAGCACGATTACGATGAAGTCGCTGTGGCTTACAGGAACGCTCGACTCGACGCTGAGGTTGCGCCGTTCCTCTTTGACGTCCCGCGGGCGTTTCGCCAGGCGGATCTGATCGTGAGCCGGTCGGGCGCGACGACGGTAGCTGAGATCACGGCGTGCGGCAAGCCCTCTCTCCTGATCCCCTTTCCCCATGCGATCCACGGGCACCAGGAACGCAATGCGCGCATCCTGGAGCAAGCCGGGGCCGCGACGGTCATCCTGGATGCCGGGCTCACGGGCGAAGCGCTGGCTGCGGCGATCACGGCCTTCCTCGCGGACCCCGGCCGACTGGGCGAGATGGGGCGCTGTAGCAAGGCCTTGGGCCGGGCCGATTCGGCGGAGCGGGTCGTGATGGCCTGTCGGGAGCTCGTTCAGGATGTGACACGTAACAAGTAGCGATTCACGGGGCACGATGTTCAGGAAGATTCAGCACATTCATTTCGTGGGCGTGGGCGGCGCGGGCATGAGCGGCATCGCGGAGGTGCTCTTGACGCTCGGCTACCATGTGACCGGGTCGGACTTGCACGAATCGGAGTCCGTCCGGCGGATTCGCGCCCTCGGGGGCACCGTCTTCATCGGCCACGCCGCGTCGCACATCGGCAACGCTCAGGTGGTGGTCGTCTCGTCGGCCGTGCCGCCGACCAACCCGGAGGTCGTGGCCGCCAAAGCCAAGGTCATCCCGGTCATCCCGCGCGCCGAGATGCTGGGCGAGCTGATGCGGCTCAAGTACGGCGTGGCCATCGCGGGCGCGCACGGCAAGACCACCACGACCTCACTGGTCGCCAACGTGCTGGCCGAAGGCGGGCTCGATCCCACGATCGTGATCGGGGGCAAGGTCAACGCGCTCGGCAGCCATGCCCGGCTGGGCCGGGGAGACCTGCTGGTCGCCGAAGCGGACGAGAGCGACGGCTCGTTCATGAAGCTCTCGCCGACCGTGGTGGTCGTGACCAACGTGGATCGCGAGCACCTGGATCACTACGGCACGATGGAGCGCCTCTGCGAGACCTTCCTGGATTTCATCAACAAGGTCCCGTTCTACGGTCTGTCGGTCCTCTGCGGCGACGATCCCTATCTCGCCGCGCTGCTGCCCCGTGTGACCAAGCGCTACCTGACGTACGGGTTGACGCCGTCGGCCGACCTAGTCGGCGCGGACGTGCAGCTCCACGTCGGCGTCGCGGCGTTCTCGGCGCGGCTGCGCGGCGAGCCGCTGGGCCGGTTCAAAGTCGCGATGCCGGGCATCCATAACGTCCGGAACGCGCTCGCGGCGATCGCTGTCGGATTGGAGCTGGGCGTGACGCTCCCGCACATCGACCAGGCGCTGGCCGGGTTCAAGGGAGTCGAGCGGCGGTTCCAAGTGCTGGGCGAAAAAGGCGGCGTGCTGGTGGTGGATGACTACGGCCACCATCCGACCGAGATCAAGGCGACGCTCGCCGCGGCGAAGAACGGATGGGGCCGGCGGTTGGTGGTGTTGTTCCAGCCGCACCGGTTCACGCGGACGAAGGATCTGCTCGAGGAGTTCCCGGCGGCGTTCAAGCAGGCGGACCACCTGTTCCTCACCGACATCTATCCAGCCGGGGAGGCGCCGATCCCGGGCGTCACCGGCGAACGGCTGGCGGAGGTGATTCGGAGAGTCGGCACGCCGCCGCTGACCTACGTCCCGCGCAAGGACCAGCTCGTCGAGGCGGTGCTGCCTGTGCTCAAGCCCGGCGACGTGGTCGTGGCGCTAGGCGCGGGCGATGTTGGGCAGATCGGGCGGGCGCTCTTCGAACGATTGGGGTGAGGAGAAGGATCGGCATGCGAGAAATTCGGTCGGCCCTGTCGGGGGTGAAAGGCATGGTCCGGTTCCACGAGCCCATGCGCCTGTACACCTCCTTCCGGATCGGGGGCCCGGCGGATGCGTTGATCGAGCCTGAGGACGAAGAGGCGCTCCGGCTGCTCATGGTGCAGGCGCGTAAAGCGAAGGTGCCGGTCTTCGTCCTGGGGGGGACCAATCTCTTGGTCCGAGACGGCGGCATCCGGGGGGTGGTGGTGCGGCTCACCAAATTCGATCGGATCGAAGAGCACGCAGGCGGGCTCCTGTACGCGCAAGGGGGTGTGGGGATGCCGCGGCTCCTCAAGTACTCCCTCCAACGCAAGCTGGCTGGGCTGGAGTTTGCCGCGGGCATTCCCGGCACGCTGGCCGGCGCTGTTGTCATGAACGCCGGGACCCGCTTGGGAGAGATGAAGGACGTGGTGCAGCAGGTTCGGATGGTGACGCTGTTCGGGGAGATGCGCGAACTGTCTGCCGACGAGGTAGGGTTCGAGTATCGCCGCACCCGCCTGCCCGAGGGCATCATCGTGGGTGCGTGGCTCCGGCTCCGATGGGACCCCACCGCCCGCAGTGAAGCGACGGTGAAGGAGGCGTTGCATCGGAGGAAGGCCACGCAACCGCTCGCGCTCCCGAACGCCGGCTGCGTCTTCAAGAACCCCGACGGGGAGCCGGCCGGTCGGCTCATCGAAACGGCCGGTCTGAAAGGGGCCCAGGTCGGGGACGCGCAGGTGTCCCCGCTCCATGCCAACTTCATCGTGAACCGCGGCCGGGCGACGGCGCGCGACGTCTTGGCGCTGATCCGCAAGGTCGGCCAGACCGTCGAGGAGAGGACGGGCGTGACATTGCAGCTTGAAGTGAGGATCGTGGGGCGGGCTTGAAGTTGCTCACCACCAAGCGCATCGCGGTGCTGATGGGAGGGCTGTCTGCCGAGCGGGAGATCTCGCTCCGCAGCGGCCGGGCGGTCTGGGCGGCGCTGATCCGGAATGGCTACGACGCCATCCCGCTGGAAGTGGACGCGTCCGTGGTCGCGCGCCTCAGGGAAGTCCGGGCGCAGATCGCGTTCATCGCGCTGCATGGGCCTGGCGGCGAGGACGGCACGATCCAGGGAATGCTCGAAGTGCTGCGGATGCCCTATACCGGGTCGGGGGTCCAGGCCTGCGCTCTGGCGATGGACAAGGCGATGACGAAGTGCTTGCTTGAGCATGGCGACCTGCCGGTGCCGCGCGGGTTCGTGCGGACCCTCCGCGATCGGAGAAGACCCCTGCCGTCCGGCTTCAAGCTTCCCCTCGTGGTCAAACCTGTCAGTCAGGGTTCGACGCTCGGGATCACCATCATCCGGAAAAGGCGGGACCTGGGGGCCGCGCTGCAGGCGGCGTTCGCCTACGGCCCGGCGGCGCTGATCGAGGAGTACATCGACGGTCGGGAGTTCACGGTCGCGATCTTGAACGACCGTCCGTTGCCGGTCGTGGAGATCATTCCGAAGAGCGGCTTTTACGATTTCGGGTCCAAGTACACGCCGGGTGCCAGCCATTACCACGCTCCCGCCAAGCTCTCGAGCCGGATGACCAAGCAACTTCAAGTACTCGCGCTGGAGGTGCATCGGCGCTTGGGGTGCCGGGGCGCCACCCGCGTGGACTTCCGGTTGGACAAGAGAGGACGGCCGTTCATCCTGGAGCTGAACGCCGTGCCGGGGATGACAGAAACGAGCCTGTTGCCGATGGCGGCGAAGGCCGCGCGCCTGTCGTACGAGGACATGGTCGAGGCGATCCTCGCATCGGCCCTTCAGCGGGAGGCCGAGTGGGCGCCCTCCAGGGGGCGCGCGTGATCAAGCGGATTCGTCCGAATCGGAGGCGCAACCTCAACGCACAGCCCCTGCAAGGAGGGAAGACAGCGCTCGCCAGGATGCTGGTGGCGTTGATGGTGCTCACAGCGGGCGCTGGCGCAGGCTGGTACGGCTGGCAGCGCGTGGGACCCGATCTGGTGGCCTGGGCCGACCGGTGCTTCATGATTCGGACCGTGGACCTCACAGAGACACGGCGCGTCTCCAGGGAGCAAGTGCTGGCGTTGCTCGACCTCCCGACGGACCGGGGACTGCTCCGGACCGATCCGGCGGTGCTGCAACGGGCGTTGGAAACGCATCCGTGGATCAGGCGCGCCTCCGTGCGGCGGATGTTCCCCGAGACCCTGGCGGTGGACGTGCAGGAGCGGGAGCCAGTGGCCATCCTGCGGACCGGCGGCCGGGATTTCCTCGTTGATTATGAGGGGGTCCTGTTGGCGGAGCGCCCGGCGCAGGACGACGAAACGTTGCCGGTGCTGAAAGGCGTGGACTACGTGGAGGCGGTCTTTCGGGAGCCCTGGACGGCCGAACGCCTGCAGACTGGGATCGCGCTGGCTGGCCTGCTCGTGCAGGCCGTGGGCCGGCCGCCCGTGGTGGTGGACCTCGGGACGCCGGGAGACTTCGTCGCGTATGACGCAGGATTCCGCCTTCGGTTCGGCGACGGGCAGTTCGGGGACAAGGTGGACCGGTATCGGCAGGTGTCGGATCGGGTCTTCGATCGCTGGGGGGATCGGGAGCGGGCTGCGTCCGCGCGCCATGTGGAGGTGGATCTCCGGTTCCGGGACAAGGTCATCGTGCGGGAAGGGAGGTGAGGCGGGGCGTGGCGCGGAAAGACCAGATCATCGTAGGCCTGGACATCGGCACCACCAAGACGCGGGCGATTGTGGCGGAAGCCCGCGAGGACGGGAAGGCCCATGTCATCGGGGTCGGGACGAGCCCTTCTCGGGGACTCCGAAAGGGCGTGGTGGTCAACATCGAGAGCACCGTCGAGTCGATCCGCCGGGCCGTGGACGAGGCCGAGATGAAATCGGGGACGCAGATCAACTCGGTCTACGTCGGCATCGCCGGCAGCCATATCAAGGGACTGAACTCCGAGGCTGCGGTGGTGGTCAAGAGCGGCGAAGTGGTCCGCAGCGACATCACGCGCTCGATCAAGGCGGCGCGGGCCGCCGCCATCGTCACTCCGGACCATCGGGTGCTGCACGTCCTGCCGCGCGGCTTCATCCTGGACCAGCAGGACGGGATCCGCGACCCGCTGGCCATGTCGGGCGCGCACCTGAAAGTCAACGTGCACATCATCACGGGGGCCGTGACGGCGATCCAGAACCTCGTCAAGAGTGTGGAGCGCGCGGAGCTCGACGTGATCGGCATCATCCTGCAGCCGCTCGCCTCCAGCGAAGCCGTGCTCACGGACGACGAGCGCGAGCTGGGGGTGGCGATGGTAGATTTGGGCGGCGGGACCACGGACCTTGCGATCTTCGCCGAAGGCAGCGTGATGCACACAGCCGTCATTCCGGTCGGCGGGACGCACTTCACCAACGACATCGCCATCGGCCTCAAGACACCGATGCCAGACGCCGAGCGGATCAAGACCCAGTTCGGGTGCGCCATGGCTTCCCTGGTAAAGGACGACGAGCTGATCGATGTGCCCAGCATGGGCGGGCGGCCGTCGCGCTCGCTCTCGCGCCGGGTGCTGGCGGACGTGATCGAGCCGCGCGCGGAGGAGGTCTTCGATCTCGTCGCGCGGGAGATCAAGCGGGCGGGTTACGAGGGCATCGTTGCGGGCGGGGTGGTGATCACCGGCGGGACATCGCTGATGGAGGGCATGCCGGATATGGCGGAGCGCGTGCTAGACCTCCCGGCGCGGCGGGGGTATCCGTCAGGGGTGGGCGGCATTCGCGAGCAGGTGGACAACCCCATGTATGCGACCGGCGTCGGCCTCATTCTCCATGCGCTGCACCATCAGGACGATCTGGCTTTGAACGGGCGCCGCGGCCGTCGTGGGCTGTGGCGGACCGTGGACAACATGAAAGGGTGGTTCCGGGAATTCTTTTAACCCGATCAAAAAGGGAGGGATCGCATGTTCCAGCTTGAAGAAGAGACGATCGCGGCAGCCAAGATCAAGGTCATCGGCATCGGCGGGGGCGGCTGCAACGCCGTCAACTCGATGATCGCAGCAGGCTTGGAAGGGGTCGAGTTCATCGCGGTGAATACGGACATGCAGGCGTTGGGGATCTCCCAGGCCCCCGCGAAGGTCCGCATCGGGAAGAACGGACTCGGTGCCGGAGCGAACCCGGAAATCGGGCGCGAAGCGGCGCTGCACGACGCGGATCAGATCCGCGACGCGCTCGTCGGCGCCGACATGATCTTCGTCACGGCGGGGATGGGGGGTGGGACTGGCACCGGGGCGACGCCGATCGTGGCCAACATCGACCGCGAGCTCAATGCGCTGACCGTGGCGGTCGTCACCAAGCCGTTCCTGTTCGAAGGGGGCAAGCGCATGACGCGGGCCGAGGATGGACTGCGGGAGCTGCGCAAGTACGTGGACACCATGCTGGTCATCCCGAATCAGCGGCTGCTGGGGATCGTGGACAAGACCACGCCGCTGCGGGAGGCCTTCAAGGTGGCGGACGACGTGCTCCGGCAGGCCATCAAGGGCATCGCCGATGTCATTACGATCCCGGGACTCGTCAACGTGGACTTCGCGGACGTGCGCGCGGTCATGGGCCACATGGGGCGCGCGGTGATGGGGATGGGCGTGGCGCACGGCGCCAACCGGGCTGTCGAGGCCACCCAGCGGGCGATCTCCAGTCCGCTGCTGGAGGATGGCTCGATCGACGGGGCGCGCGGGGTGCTGCTGAACATCACGGGAGGAGCGAGCCTGTCCCTGCACGAGGTGACCGAGGCCTCTTCGATCATCGAACAGGCGGTGGACAGGGACGCCAACATCATCTTCGGGGCGGTGATCGACGAGCGGCTGAAGGAACAACTGGTGATCCCCGTCATTGCGACGGGGTTCGAGCGTGGGGAAACGGCCATGCAGCATGCGACGCGGCAGACGGCGATGCCGACCATCTCCACGAGGGAAACCCCGGTGCATGAGTTGCATCCCAAGCTCAAGACGGCGGACCGTCCGGCGTTCCTGCGAGCCAACCCCGCGTCGCGTGACAGCGCCGACCGGATCCCGGACCGGACGATGCTGGCGGTCGAGGAAGAGTGGGACGTGCCAACCTTCCTGAGGAGGCAGGCCGACTAGCCATGTCCAGCGCGCTTGAGGCCATCATC
>VBOF01000286.1 GCA_005877855.1 Nitrospirota bacterium
CAGGCCTCTTCGCGCGCCGAGAGGGACTTCTTGTTGAGGAACGCTTCGAGGATCGGTCCTCGGATGGACAACCGCAGGCTCTGCCACGCGCCCGGCTTGCTTTCGACCTGGAGTTCCTGGAGCGTCTTCGTCTCGCCGTTGACCACTTTGTCCAGGCGGATCAGATTCTCCTTCGGGCTCAGCCAGATCACATAGTAATTGCGGTCATCCTGCGCCCGGAAGACCACGCCGCTTCCCTGGCCCTCACCGTCCTGGGCCGTCTTGATCCGCACTGACAGTTCCAGGTTCGCCGCCTCTACTTTCTCCAGAAACAGCACCTGCGGGGATAGGCCTGCCTGGTCCGAGGAGATGTGAGCCAGCACGTTCGGCGGGGACGACGATAGCGAGTCCGCCCTGACTTCCCACCGCCCAGAATCCACGCTGGCTGAGCCTGGAGCGAACCCGAAGGGAAGCTGACCAGGTTGGTCGCGATCAAACGACCAATCCTGGAACTGGAAGTCGGCGCGCGCGACACCACCCGCCACCAGCACCGCCAACAAGGCCCAGACTATGCGTATCAACACAGGCAATTCGCTGTCCTTTTTAGAAGAATTCTGGCGAAGTCCCGTCATTGCGAGCATAGCGAAGCAATCTAGTTTTCTTCAAGTGAGTTTGAGATTGCTTCGTCGCACAAATTGCGCCTCGCAATGACAACCTGGAGTATACCGTAGCGCATTCGAATTAAGCGAGGTGTACTATTTGACCTTGAGCTCAGTCCAGGCGCGGTCATAGAGTTTGATCGCGTCGCCGACGTCCTTGATCCACTCGAGCCGCGCGACGACCGATGCAGGGGGGTAGACGGCCGGATTCTGCGCGATTTCCTTCGGTACGAAAAGGCGCGCCTCCTCGCTCGCGCTGGCATACTTCACCTTGGATGTGATGAGGGCGGCGGTCTTCGGCTCCAGCATAAAATTGATGAGCGCCATCGCCTCGTCCTTGTGCTTCGACGACGTGAGGACGCACAAGTTGTCCTGCCAGATCGTCCCGCCTTCCTTAGGAATGACATACTTGATGGACGGCCGCTCGGCCGCGGCCCGCAAGATCGTCCCGCTCCATCCGTGGGCCAGCGCAACCTCACCGGAGACCAGGAGCTGGTCGTAGTTCTCGCTCGTGTAGGTCTTCACGAGGGGCTTCTGCGCCATCAGCCGAGCCTTGGCCGCCTCCAGCTTCGCGGGCTCCGTCGCGTTCAAGGACTCGCCGGCCGCGCGCAGGGCCATGCCAAAGACCTCACGCTCATCGTTCAGCAGGCTGATCTTGCCCTTGTAGCGCTGGTCCCATAGGACCTGCCAACTCGCAGGCGGCGGCGTGACCAGATCGGCGTTATAGCCGATGCCGGTCGTGCCCCAGAGGTAGGGGACCGAATAGGTGTTCTGAGGATCGTAGTAGAGGCCCTTGAGGTGCTTGTAGACATGGGCAAGGTTGGGGATCTTCGCCGGATCGACCTCGGCCAACAGGCCCTGCTTGATGAGGATCGAGACCATGTAGTCCGAGGGAACCACCACGTCATAGCCGGACGCCCCGCCCTGGAGCTTCGCGAGGAGCTCTTCGTTCGAGCCGAAGCTGTCGGTCAGCACCTTGACGCCGAACCGCTCTTCGAACTGCTTAACCGCCGTCTCTTCTGTATAGTCCGACCACGTGAACAGATGCAGCGTCACGGGTTTCGCCCTCCCCTGCTCATTCCCCGCTTGCCCGCACGCGACCACGAACATCAGCATCAATGCGACGATAGCAAGACCTCGAAGACAGAGGACCACCCCTTCCCATCCCTCCCCCCTCGAGGGGGAGGGTGAGGGTGGGGGGGCCAATTTTTTTAGCAGTGAAGGCATACATTCTCGTTCGTGCTGAGGCTCTCGAAGCACTGCTACCGATTCCAGAACTCTTTCAGTGAGTAGCCCGCTTGCTTGAGGATCTTCGCTAAGGTGGGCCGATCTATTTCTTTACCAGGATGGATAGCGATAGTTATCTGCCGACCATCGGGATGCCCCCACACGCGGTGGCTCCCATTTTCATGGCGATACTCGGACCATCCCTTTGCCCTCAGAAAGGCAAGGAGGTCTCTTAGCTTCGCCATATCGAAATGGCATAGACCTCATCAGGTCCTTGGGCTTTCCTAGGCGGCACAGGGAGCGGAACCCCTCGTTCCATGAGGCATTCCAAATGACTTTCAATGGCGCGGTAAAGCTTCCGCCTGGTCTTTTCTTTCGTTGTGTCCATGGCCACAACCGGCAAACCGGCTGGCCAGGCAGACCAGGTACCTTTCCCTCGATGCCATTCAATCGGATACCGGTACCGCGCCAGCAGCGCCGGCGCCTCTTTCCGTAAAGCTGCACTGTGCGATTTCATAAATCCATTATGCCCTACTCGCCTGGCTTTTGAATAGTCAACATAGTCGGTGGAATCGTGCGTTGCCCAAAAGCGGGCCTCCTCGCGTTCATTCCTGAACTTGGGGAGCGTTTTGAATTTCTTTCTCATACGTCGTTCGCTCCTTTCTGCTCATACCCATCCCATTATAGACACCTCAAAGCCGAAAAGGCGACTGGTACTATTGCTTCCGCGCCATAAGTCGAAACAACCACCGGAATATGGCCCCTACCACAGTGTACAAAACCACATTGAGACCCATTGAGATTCCAAGAACAAGAACAATTGTGCTGAGAGGAGGATCCTCAAGAGCATCAAGAGCGCCTGTCATCATCCAAGTCGGCCAAAGAGTGATAGCCAAATACGGCCATTCGAACACTCCTCCTTGAAGCCTGCCAATAATGAGAATCATCACGGGTACAAGGAAACCAGCAAGGCTCCAATACAGA
>VBOF01000297.1 GCA_005877855.1 Nitrospirota bacterium
CGGTCCTCGCGGGTATCGGCGACGACGCCGCCATCTTGAAGCCCCGGCCTGGTCGCGTCATCCTGGCAACCACCGATCTGCTCGCCGAACGCATCCACTTCAACCTGACGTTCACCAGCTACCGGCAGCTCGGCTATAAGGCCGCCATGTCCAATCTCAGTGACATCGCGGCCATGGGCGGCGCCCCCCGGTTCCTGCTCATCGCGCTGGCTTTGCCCCCTCGGGAGACGCCCCGTGATGTCAAAGCGATCTATGCGGGAATCCGTGCGGCGTGCGATCCGGCCGGGGTGGCAGTGGTCGGCGGGGACACGTCCGCCTCTCGCACCGACTTGTTCCTGGCCGTGATGGTACTGGGGGACGCCGCCCCGGGGGCCGTGCTCCGGCGGTCCGGCGCGCGCGCGGGCGACCACCTCTATGTCACCGGCACGCTAGGCGATGCCAAGGCAGGATTCGAACTTTTGCAGGCGCGCAAACGGACCAATGCCTACCTGATCACCCGGCACCTCATGCCGACGGCCCGGCTGAAGGCAGCGCGGCGCCTAGCAGACGGCCGGCTGGCCTCCGCGGCCATCGACGTATCGGACGGCCTCGCCGGCGACATTCGCCACATCTGCGAAGAGAGCGGGGTGGGGTGTCTCATCGATGCGCGAACGCTCCCCCTCTCGCCGCAACTCCTCGCCCATGCGCAGGCCCACAAGCGCGACCCGATCGCCTACGCGCTCAGCGGCGGGGAAGACTACGAACTCCTTTTCACCGTGCCGCCTGCCAAGGTCCCCCGCGTGGACACACTCGTCCGCCTGCAGCAGTTGCGGGCGACCGCCATCGGCGTGATGACGCCGAGCCGTCAAGGGCTCCGGCTCGTCGGCGTCGACGGCGCCGTAGGCCCGCTGACCGCCAAGGGGTACGAGCACCGATTCGGATGATCTCCTACACCACCCTGAAACAACAATTCCGCCGCCTCCTCCATCTAGGCGACCCGCCCCGACGCACCGCGATGGCGTTCGCCGTGGGCGCGTTCATCGCCTTCACCCCGACCTACGGTCTCCACACCCTCACTGCCTTCTTTTGTGCATGGGCGTTCCGCTTGAATCTTGTAGCCATCCTCGTAGGGGCTTTCATCAACAATCCCTGGACGATCTTGCCGATTATAGGAAGCAGCATATGGGTGGGCCTGCTGGTGGCGCCGGTGGGCCAGCCGCCGAACATCGACTGGAGCGACTTCACGTTCCGGATGCTGTGGGACCAACTCGGCCCGTTCGTGGTCCCTTTCGTGCTGGGCCATACCATCTTGGGGATCATTGCGGCAGTGATCAGCTACGTGCTTGCCTACCAGGCCATTCTACGGTTTCGCGCGCACCAAGCGCGGACCAAGCACCTTGCCACCCCTCCTCCATCATGCTAGGATTCCGAGGTGAATCCTCGTCCCTCGCTTGGCAAATCCCATTACGACGGCTCGGCGCTCATCGCCGACCCGATTCACGAGTACATCACCTTTACCGTCCCCTTCGCTGGCCCCGCCGGGGGGAAGGCGCGCGCCGCGCAGCAGGAGGCGACCGAGAAGGACCTGATCGATTCGCCCTGGGTCCAGCGGCTCCGCTACATCTTCCAGCTCCAGAGCGCTCGGTGGGTCTACCCGTCCGCCGAGCACAGCCGGTTTGTCCACTCGCTCGGGGCGATGCATGTCGCCGGCCGGTTCGCCGGGCACCTCTACCCATTCTTGCAGACGGTCGTCCCTGACGCGCCGTCGGCCAACTACGTCGAAGAGCTGTTGCGCATCACGGCGCTCGTCCACGACATCGGGCACGGCCCGTTCTGCCATTTCTTCGACGACAATTTCCTGAAAGCGTTCGGGCTCACTCACGAAAGGCTCGGCCAGGTCATCATCCGCGAGCATCTGGGACCGATCATCCGGAAGATCCGGCGAAGCCCGTCCGGACAGTTCGCGCCCGGCGAGGAGTTGGACCCCGACCAGATCGCCCATCTCATTTTGAAGGACAAAACCAAGGACATCTCGCGGATGCCGCGGTGGCTCAACTTTCTGCAACCGGTCATCTCCGGCAGCTACACAGGCGACAACCTGGACTACGTGCTGCGCGACTCCTACATGTGCGGCGTGGCCGTCGGGCCGGTAGACCTCAGCCGGCTCATCCACTACACGATGATCACGGCGAAGGGCTTCACCATCCACAAGACCGGCCTGCCGGCCCTGCAGATGTTCCTAAACACACGCATGTACCTCTACTCCAACGTGTACTACCACCGCACCACGCGGGCCATCGACATCCACCTTCGCGAGATCTTCGGCGACACGCTGCGCCTTGTCTTCCCGCACGATCCGCGCAAGAAGATGGCGGAGTACCTGAACCTGACCGACTGGTCCTTGCTCGAAACGGTCCGGGGTTGGAAGAAGTCCCGCCACGCCGCGCAGCGGCGGCTTGGGGAGGAGTGGGCGCTCGTCCTGGGTCGGGATGTGAAGTGGAAGATGGCCTACAACACGGTGCTGAAAGAGAAAGGCCAGGAGCGCGGGATGGATTTCCCGAGCCGCGAGCAGTTCGAAAAGCAGATCCAGAAGGAGCTACCGGCCACGTTGCAGACACTCCCCTTCCGGGTGGATATGGCCCCGCTGGACCCGCGACCGGACCCCAAGGACACCCGCGGGATTCCGCTGTACGTCTATGACCCGGCGACGCAGGCCGTGTCCACCGAGCCGCTGGAAGACTTCCTGGACCTCCTCCCGACACGCATCGTGGTGTTCCGCGTCTACGCGCCCAACCACGACTACGACGCCCAGCTCTCGCGCGCCGCCGCTGCCGTCCTCAACAAAGCTCCCTCCAGCATCTCCACCAACGTTTAATCTCAATCCCTCAGTTCCCGTGTAGGGGCGGGATTCATCCCGCCCTCTTTCACCCCTCTCCCCTTGAGGGAGAGGGTTAGGGTGAGGGGTAGCACCAAGGCCTGCATCATTGAAATCAAACTCTGGCCCCAATTCTTTTGTCCGTTTGAGTTTGTTGGAGCTGCCCCCGACTGTATCGCA
>VBOF01000298.1 GCA_005877855.1 Nitrospirota bacterium
GACTTTTTCGGCAAAATACTTGAAGGGACACTGGGCGTAGCGTTCCAGGGCGGTGGGTGAGACTCCGTGCCGTTCCAACAGGCGCCAGTGAGTACAGGCGACTCCGACCATGCCGTCATAGGGCGTCAGCGCCGGCTTCATCGAGTCAATGGCCGAGACGGCCGCCAGCCCATGCACGAACAACTCCGGCGGCTGATGCAGTCGCAATACGGGGGTGAGGCTGGACGACGTGCTCCCTTTCAGGATCATCAACAGGCCCGCCTCGCGCGGCGTGAGGGCAGAGCTATCGGACGGTCGCTGGGCAAACGGCTGCTCCGCCCACCGTTCCGTCGGACGACGCTTGATCCGGAGCTCGCTCCCGCCGGCGTGCGGCTTCAGTTCCGCGAGGTAGCCGGAGGGGACAATTGGGCGGCCGTCGCGGTCGGCGCGTTGATAGCTGAGGACCACCCGCTCACGGGCCGAGCGGAGCAGGAGCGCGAAGAGTAGCCGCTCTTCATCGAACCCCTCCAGCTTGCACGGGATCTTGAAGCCGAGATCGCGCGCCAGCACGGCCCGATCGGCATCGCGCAGGAACGGATCCTCCTGGACGGAGCGCGGGAAGACCTTCTCATTGAGCCCGAGCACAAAGAGGGCCCGGAACGGCACGCCGCGGGCAGCCATTGCATCCAGCACTTGGACTCCGTGACGATCACCGGCCTCGGACGGCACGGGGGAACGCTCCAACACGCGGACGACCTGCTCCACCCAGTCCGCCAGAGTGATGTCCTCGCTCAAGCGGTCCAGCGACGCGACGGACTGAAGACACGCCTTGATGGTCGTCTGCACGCGGTCTGCATGCGTATCTGAAGCGCTTGTCTCCCAGGCGGGCAGGTGGAAATATTCCGGCAGCAACGTCCGGAATTCCTCGGTGTAGGCCTCCCATCCCGCCGTCTCGGGCAACGCTGAGAGGGCCCGGTGAAGCCGCGCGACCAGGTCGAACAGCAGCGCCACTTGCTCGGCGGCGATGGCCACCAGGGGCTGCTCCGCGTCATCATCGGTGGGAACGGCGATGCCCGTCTTCGCAGCCCGCTCCAAGCGCACCCAATCACCCAGGCTTCCGTCTATTGGATTGCCCCGGACGATGCCCAGGCGACGTGTCGCCCAATCCCACAAATCTGGACGAGGAACAAGGTCCGGCTTGGAGGCAAGTCGGAAGGCAGGGGAAGTCAACACCTCAATCACGGAGGGCCGCGGGAAGGTCTCAACCTGGAGGCGAAGAAACCGGATGATCGTCTTGACCAGCGGTTCGTGGATCAGGGGCTCGCCCACCGGACAGGCGAAGGGAATCCGGTTGTCATCAAAGACCCGGCGGAGAGCCGGCAAGTAGGGATCGAGCGTCCGCGCCACGACGCCGATCTCCAGCGGATCGCAGTGGCTGTCCTCGATCAGGCGGAGAATCTCCTTGGCCGCCGCCGCAACCTCGTCCTCGACGCCGATGGCGCTGACGATGCGGCACGTGCCGCGGACAGCCGGGGGCATCTCGTCCGCCAGCGACCCCTCTCCCTTCCCTCTCCCCTCTCGAGGGGAGAGGGTGTGGGTGAGGGGTTCGTCCCTTGGGGACGCCAACCCATGGATATAGGTCTCAAAGAACCGCTGCGCGAACCGGTAGGCCGAGGATGCTGGTCGCAAGGGGAAGAAGAGCGTGGCGGGATACGCGCCCCCGACGGCCTTGAAGAAATCCAACTGGCCCTGGGTCAGGTCGTAAAAGCCGTAGTAACAGATGCGGGTCATGCGTTTCAGGAACGCGGAGTCCCCCACACGCTCCATGGCCAGCGCGGCCAGATCGTCCGGACCGGCGAGGCGCAACGCCCGGTCCACTTCGAGGACGGCTCCGTACAGGCGCACCAGCGCGGCCAGGCGCGTCGGGTCTTCGCTTCTGAGCCGTCCTTCGTCCAGCGCCTGTACCACGGAGGTCGGGTCCACCCGTGCTTCCTTCAGGTCCTGGACCGTCGCCCAGAGTCCGGTCCAGAGCCCCTGCATTCCCCGTCGATCGCGGAATGCGTCCGCGCCGGGCACGCCGCGGTCCACGAGATAGCGCAAGAGTTCTTCGCGGAAAAACCCGTTCACCTGGGCCGGCTGGTCTTCCCGGCCTTCCTCAATCAGCGTCTCGGCGAGTCGATGGAAGGTCAGGACATGGACATCGAGCAGCGCGAGGCCTTGCTCGACGGCCAGCAGCCACTTCACACGCCGCGCAAGCTGCTTCGAAGGCACAATAAGGGCCAGCGGCGCGAGCGGATTCTCCTGTTTGAGTGATCGGACTTCAGAGACGAGGGCGGTTTCGAGATTGGGGTGGAACGGAGCGGTGACGACCGAGAGCATGACGGGTGTAGCCTAGCGGAAATATCAGAGCAGAACAACAGCGGAGGGGGACTGATTAAATGAAAACGGCTGCACCTGCGAGGCTGAGGTAGAATTCGGTCTCGAAGGACCAGGACGGAGCGTGGCTCCGTGAGGTGCTCACTCCGCGCAGGCGGAGGGCACAACCCCAACCAGGAGGTGCAGCCGTGAGCGAGTATATCGGAATTGACCTGCACAAGGCAAAATCGTTCGTGACGCGAGTGGATCAGCGTGGGCGGGTCCTGGAGCAAGTCGAACTACGGCACGCCACGGGGGAGATGCAGCGGTAT
This sequence comes from Nitrospirota bacterium, assembly GCA_005877855.1. GTDB lineage: Bacteria > Nitrospirota > Nitrospiria > Nitrospirales > NS-4 > NS-12. Next base: position 2,667 of record VBOF01000298.1, read on the forward strand.
TTGGAGAAGGTCCCTGGCGACACACGGATTGTGGTGGAGGCAACCGGCAACTGGATGTGGCTCTACGAGTTGATCGAGGCGCGGCACCCGGATCTCATCCTTGCCCACCCGCTCAAGACGAAGGCGATTGCGAGTGCCCGGATCAAGACCGATAAGATTGATGCGACGACCTTGGCGCACTTGTTACGGGCCGACCTGGTCCCCGCCGCCTACCTCCCGCCACGCGCCGTGCGGGACACGCGGGAGATCCTGCGCTTTCGGGCTTCCCTGGTGCGATTGCGCACGCAAGTCAAGAACAAGATCGCCGCGATCCTGAGCAAGAACGGGATTGTCACGCCGACCAAGACCGCATTCG
>VBOF01000299.1 GCA_005877855.1 Nitrospirota bacterium
AACATGAGCGTGGTCTTCCCGGACGATTCCGGGCCGAAGATCTCGATGACGCGGCCGCGGGGCAGCCCGCCCGTGCCCAGCGCCAGATCGAGCCCCAGCGAGCCCGACGGGATGACCGGCACGTCCGGAGGAGGAGCTTCGGTGGCCCCCAGCTTCATGATGGATCCTTTGCCGAACTGTTTTTCGATCTGGGCGATCGCCAGTTCCATGGCGCGTTTCTTTTCTTCCCGCTCGGCCATCGCGTTCTCCTTTAACTGTCAGGTCGGTTCAAAAGCAACCGGATTATACTCCAGCGCCGAAGGGCACTTCCACCAAGGTTGTATAGACGGCGCCGCTCGGACGCAGCTCGCTCTTGATGAGTTCCACCGAGGACGCCGTGAACCCTCCCACCACGCGGTTCTGCTGGACGGTGAGGACCGGTTCCAGCGCGCCCGCCTCCACACGATCGCGAATGCGGGCCAGGGTCAGATGGGGCGTGAAGGCGCGCGCCTCCTTCGCAAACCCGAGCGCCGCTGCGCCGTCCTCCACAGCAGCCTGAAGCCGTTGCAGCTCTGCCATGTCCTCGCTCTTCCCGTGCAGTCCCAGCCAGATCACGCGGGGCGCGCGCGGATTCGGGAACGCGCCCAGCCCGCGGGCTTCCAGCGTGAAGGGACGGGCCGACGCGGCCGCTTTCGAGAGGATCTCGCGCAGGGCGTCCACCTGAGCCTCCTGGATGTCTCCCAAAAACTTGAGCGTCAGATGGATGCCCTCCGGCTGGACCCAGCCGATCTTGACGGCCTTACCGCCCCGTGCCGAACCGGAGACCTCCCGTTTCAGCTCTGCCTGTACGCTTCCTATCTGACGCTTCAAGTCGTCGGAAAGTTGAACGGCGATAAATGCCCGCAGCATTTTTTATGGGCGGCGGCGCTGAGGCCGCTCAGTATTCATCCACGTGCTCGTGGACGATGATCTTGAGCATGGTCTGGTAGCCGATCCCGCGTTTCTCAGCCTTGCTTTTCAGCTTTTCGATGATGGCCGGATCGAGAAAAATCGAGGTCGGCATCTGCCGGGTCTTGGGGCGCACGACGACCGCAGCTTTGCTCCGGGCTATGTCATGGCCCAAGTCCCTCGTTTCGAATTCCTTGAGTTGCGTGTCTTTATTCCTTCGCCTGGTTGCTTGCTTCATAAAACCTCCGCTCGCCTTCTCGCTCAGCCGGCTTTGGCCGTCACATGCAGCCTCACCCGCGTTTTCTTTTGCAGGGCGCTCACGATGCCGAAGAAATTCTCGGTGCTCGGGTTGCCGTGCGGGGCGAGCATTCGGTGCAGGCTTTTGCTGGGCTTCTTGATCTCCGCGGCCAACTCCTCGAAGCCGACCGTGGCGTTGACCAGATCGCGCAGAATGGCCTTGCCCGCGGCCGTGTCGCCTCCGAGATACGCATTGATCGCCTCCGTAAAGAGCGCCTCGCGAAAACGCGGGTCACGCTGCGCGCGCGCCGCGACCGTGGCCTTGAAATCCCGTGTGAGAGCCATACCTCCGCCATCACCTATAGTAACGTGAATGTTACCATTTATGCTTCGCTTGCGCAATCCATGAAGCAACATTTTCTCTTTCTTCACGGATACGCTATCACTCGCGTTGGACACCATGCGGAGGGAAAAGATAAAAGCTATTCGAGTGCCTTCCCGGATAAATAGCGCCGCAAGAGGTCCAGCGCCGCTTGGGAGGCGCGGTACCGGATCCCATCCCGATCTCCGCTGAACAGATGGGACCGCACGACCGCCGTTTTCTTGTCGGCCAGGGCCAGATACACCAGGCCGATCGGTTTCTCCTTCGTCCCGCCCGTCGGGCCGGCGATACCCGTCACCGCGAGACCGAGATCGGCCCCGCTCAGCTCCCGGACTCCTTCCGCCATGGCTTGGGCGACCTCGCCGCTGACCGAGCCCTTCGCGCGGATGAGCGCCTCCGGCACCTTCAACAGATCCACCTTCGCCCGGTCGCTGTACGTCACGACGCCGCGCTCAAAGTAGGCGGAACTGCCTGGCACGGACGTCAGCCGCTGGCCGATCAGCCCGCCCGTGCAGGATTCAGCGACGGCGATCGACAGCCCCTTCCCCTT
>VBOF01000062.1 GCA_005877855.1 Nitrospirota bacterium
GCAATCGAGTACGCAAAAGAAGGTATCCGCTTCAACGCGGTCGCCCCCGGCGTCGTGGACACACCTCTGCACAAGGATGATCCCAAGGACTTTCTTGAGACCTTGCAGCCGATGGGGAAAATCGCCTCCATTAAAGACGTTGTCGATGCTGTTCTCTACTTGGCAAAAGCAGGTCAAGTGACCGGAGAGGTGCTCCACGTGGATGGTGGTGCGCACGCCGGTCGTTGGTAACCGCCTGCTTTTTCATAACGCCAGGGTGCTCCATTGAAAGGAGTTGCAATGAAGACGATAACGACTCTCTTGACTGGAACTGCGTTAACCTTGTTCCTGTCGATGGTGTGCAGTGTGTACGCGCAGGATGTCACGGTTTCTGAAAAATCTTTCACCTGTATTCGTGACGGGCACAAAATCAGAAATACGTACATCAGGAACGCGGACCCCGAGAAGCTAAAGGAGGCGGTGCGTATTTTTAAGAACAGTGTGCCGGACAAGGAATATCCTGTTGGCACCATCCTTCAGCTTGTTCCGTTTGAAGCCATGGTGAAGCATCCGCGTGAGAAGTTTCCCAAATCGAATGGTTGGGAGTTTTTCGCTTTGGAGGTCTCCGAGGCTGGCACCAAGATCAGAGATCGGGGAGACAACGTCGTCAATCTCTCGCTAGGGGCGCCGTGTCTAAGCTGTCATCAGCCTGCGGCTAGGTTTGACTTCGTGTGTGAAAAGGGGCACGGCTGTGCGCCTATCCCATTCGATGATCAGAAGATCAGCGAGCTTCAGACGGCAGACGCTCGTTGTGCCAAGAAGTAGGGGATGGGTATGAACCAAAACTAGCGAAGGGCTGGTGGCAATTCAACTTGTCAGACAAGGAGGATGCACATGCTTAGCAATGGATGAAGGGGGCGGCATGAACAAGTTCGTGATCCGTTTCGGGTAGAGGGTTCAACGCTATCGAGCGAGGTACGGAGGAGGAAGGAGGTTTGTGATGCCTAGGAACGAAAAACCAACAGCTAATGGTCCGGCCGCCGACTACGCACGCGACCGCATGGTCAGCCGCAGACGCTTCCTGGCTGGCACGGTCTCACTGGCAGGGCTCGCCGCAACGACCATGATGATCCCGAGGCTGCACGCGCAAGAGGTCAAGCCTCCTGAAGATCCGATGCGGGTTCCCGGCGCCCTGCCGCGTCCCTACGGAGACCGTTCGCCGTTCGTCAAATCCGCGAGAGTGGGAGGAGCCGGACCGGGCGCGCCGCACGGCTGGGGAGAGAACGCGCCCAATAACTTCAATTCATGGACGCCCCTTCAGGACCTGCATGGGATCGTGACCCCTTCCTCGCTGCACTTCGAGCGGCACCACAACGGCGTGCCGCTCATCGATCCCGCCCGGCATCGGCTGTTGATTCACGGGCTCGTCAACCGACCGATGATCTTTAGCCTGGATGAGTTGGAACGTTTACCCGCAGTCTCGCGAATCGCCTTTCTCGAATGCTCCGGGAACAGCCACGACCTCTGGCTTCCAAACGCTCCGGACTTCACGGTGCAGGACACGCACGGCCTGACCAGCACCAGCGAGTGGACGGGCGTCAAGCTGTCGACGCTGCTGGAGGCGGTCGGTGTGCAACGCGGCGCGAGCTGGATGCTGGCGGAGGGAAGCGACGCCGCAGGGATGGACCGGAGCGTGCCGCTGACCGATGAAGTCCTGCAAGAAGCCATGATCTGCTACGGACAGAATGGGGAAGCGCTCCGGCCGGAGCAAGGCTATCCGCTGCGCCTGTTCTTGCCAGGGTACGAAGGCAATATCAACGTGAAGTGGCTCCGGCGGCTCAAGCTCGGGACCGCTCCGTTTATGACGCGCGAAGAGACGTCGAAGTACACCGATCTCATGCCCGACGGCAAGGCGTACCAATTCAGTCTGGTGATGGAGGCGAAGTCGGTGATCACCTCGCCCTCGGGGCGTCAGCAGATCCACCCCGGTTTTCACGAGATTCGCGGGCTGGCGTGGAGCGGCCGCGGGCGCGTGACGAAAGCCGAGGTCAGTGTCGACGGCGGGCGGACCTGGCAACCGGCCCGCCTGCAGGAGCCGATCCTGCCGAAATGCCACACGCGCTTTCTGTTGCCCTGGCGATGGAACGGCCAGGAGGCGGTCTTGCAATCACGCTGCACCGACGAGACGGGCTATGTCCAGCCCACGCGCCAGGAGCTCGTGAAGGTTCGCGGCACTAAATCAGTTTTTCACTACAACGCCATTCAAAGCTGGGGGGTGGAACGCGATGGACGGGTACGGCACATCTATGCGTAAGTCACTGCTGATCGGCATCGGCACGCTGGCCATCGGTCTTGCGTGGTGTGTCTGGACGGCCGGGTCTGCTGAAGAAGGCGGCGGGTATGGGCTCGGCCGGACGGCCACCGACGAGGAGATCCGGGCCTGGAACATCGATGTGTCCCCCACGGGGGAAGGCCTTCCTTCTGGACAGGGCACGGTGAAGCAGGGCGCCCAGGTGTTTGCGGCCAAATGCGCGATGTGCCATGGGCCGACGGGCACCGAAGGGCCGAAGGACAGGCTGGTGGGCGGCCAGGGCACGCTGACGACCGCCAAGCCGGTCAAAACCATCGGCAGCTACTGGCCGTATGCGACGACGCTGTGGGATTACATCCGGCGCGCGATGCCCTTCGACCATCCCGGCACGCTGACCAGCGACGAGATCTACGGCGTCACCGCGTACGTGCTGTTCCTCAACCTGATCGATCGCTCTGATGTCGCGTCTCGATCAGGAGGATCGCGGTCTGGCCCACGTCGCAAGTCGGTATTCGGTACCGGAGACGCTGGGGAGGCTTGAGACTGTTGCCAAATCGCGTGGGCTCACTGTATTTGCCCGCATCGATTTTTCCGGTGATGCGCAGAAAGTTGGACTCACGATGCGTCCAGCACAATTATTGATTTTCGGCAATCCCAAGGCCGGCACGCCGTTGATGATTGTCTCGCCCAGCATCGCGATTGATCTTCCCCTGAAGGCCCTGGCGTGGGAAGACGGTGATGGGAAGGTCTGGCTCTCGTACAACAAGCCTGAATACCTCAAGGAGCGACATGGGATACCGAAGGAATTGCTGAAAAATATTTCAGCGATTGAGGCGCTGGCCGAGAAGGCTGTGGAATGACTGAGGTAAACGCGCCTACAAGTTGCGAAGCGGATGGCACCAATCTCGAGGGATTACGAGAGAAAAAAACAGAGAGTAACCGACGTTTCAACGGACTCAACCATGAAGATAAGGAGAACCAAACAATGAGTACACCCGGAGCGTTTCTTGCCGACATCAAGGAGATCCGTCACAGGGCTCGGCAGCATCTGACCGAAGGCGCGGTCACGCAGAACTACGGGGGCAAGGTGGAAGACGCCATCGCCCTCCTGAACCATGCGGTGGCCACGGAGATCGTGTGTGTCCTCCGTTACAAGTTTCACGCGGTGTGCGCAACCGGACTCGCTAGCGAGGCGGTCAGAGAGGAATTTGCTCAGCACGCGAAGGAGGAAGGAGAACATCTCGACCTTCTGGCCGAGCGGATCAATCAGCTCGGGGGCAAGCCGAACCTGAATCCTGAGGGTCTCATATCCCGCGCAGCATCGGAGTATGTCGAAGGCGAGAACCTAGTCGACATGATCAAGGAAAACCTGATCGCCGAGCGCATCGCCATCGAGACGTACCGCGAGATGGTGCGCTACTTCGGCGACAAGGACTCGACCACGCGCGTGATGCTCGAGCGAATCCTGGCGCAGGAGGAAGAGCACGCGAACGACATGCACGACCTGCTCGTCAGCCATCAGGGAGAGCCGATGCTCGCGAAATAGGGCATAAGTGTTTGGCGAGAGATAAATTATTGCTTGTCATTTCTGGGAGGAGGAATAGCCATGGCCGAACACAACCTTCATTCCGTCGCCTTCCCGACGCTCGAGCAGTCGCTCATCGACGACCTAAGCCGCTGCAGCAGTGTCACGACGAAGACCTACCGCGACGGGCAGACGCTGTTCTCGGTCGGCGACCGCGACTTCAAATTCTTCATCGTCAAGTCCGGCGAGGTCGAGATCGTCGATCATTCCGGCGACCAGCCAAAGACCGTCACGGTCCACCGCAAAGGCCAGTTCACCGGTGACGTGTCGCATCTGACCGGCAATCCGGCGGTGGTCAGCGCCATCGCCCGCGGCGACTGCGAAGTGTACGTGGTATCGGGCGATGTGCTGCGGCGGATTCTGAACCAGTGTCCGGCCGCGGGGGACATCATCCTCCAGGCGTTCATCGCCCGGCGGCAGTTGTTGCGCGCGTCGGCGGATTTCACCGGCTTGCGGGTGATCGGGTCCCGCTACTCTTCCGATACGTTCCGTGTCCGTGACTTCCTGGCCAAAAACCGCGTGCTGTTCACCTGGACGGACGTCGAGACGGATCCGAACGTGGACCTTCTCCTCAAGGGTTTCGGCGTCAGCGAGGCCGATACGCCCATAATCGCATGCAGCAGCATGCTGCTCCTGCGCAATCCGTCGAACCGCGAACTGGCGGACCGGATCGGCATCCGCCGGCCGGTGGAGCAGACGCTGTACGACCTGATCGTGGTCGGAGCGGGTCCCGCAGGGCTCGCGGCCGCGGTGTATGGCGCGTCCGAAGGGCTGCGGACGCTCGTGCTGGACAGCACGGCGCCGGGCGGGCAGGCGGGTAGCAGCATGCGGATCGAAAACTATCTTGGCTTTCCCACCGGCATCACAGGGAGCGAGCTGGCCGACCGCGCCATTCTGCAGGCCAACAAGTTTGGCGCGCGTCTCTCGGTGTCCACGCCGGTGAGCAGCCTGATGTTCGACAAGACCTATCCGGTGTTGCGGCTGGACGGCGACGAAACGGTCACCACGAAGTGCCTGTTAATCGCCACGGGCGTCGCGTATCGCCGGTTGAACGCCGAGCGGTGCGAGCAGTTCGAAGGGCGGGGCGTGTACTACGCCGCCACTCACAACGAGGCCCAACTCTGCAAGGGCGCGCAGGTGGTGTTGGTGGGCGGCGGCAATTCCGCCGGTCAGGCCGCGGTCTTTCTGTCCCAGCATGCGAGCCACGTGCTGCTTGTCATTCGCGGCGACGATCTCTACAAGCATATGTCCAGTTACCTCGCCAAGCGGATTGAGCAGACCCCCAACATCGAACTGCTCCGCAACTCGACGGTGCAACGCATGAACGGCGACGGCCACCTCAAGTCCATCGAAATCGTCAACAGCAAGACCGGGGAGAAGCGGACGGTGGAGACGCCGGCGGTGTTCAGCTTCATCGGTGCGGTGCCGCGGACCGACTGGCTCCCGCCGGAGATCGTGCGGGACGCCAAGGGCTTCATCATGACCGGTCCGTCGCTGGCGCAGTCCCCGCACTGGACCGGCAAGCGGGAGCCGTTTCTGCTCGAGACCAGCCGCGCAGGTGTGTTCGCTGCCGGCGACGTGCGATCCGACTCGGTCAAACGCGTCGCCTCGGCCGTCGGCGAGGGCGCGATGGCGGTTCAGTTCGTGCATGAGTACCTCAAGGAGGTGTGATCATGCCCCAACAGTCCTGCGCCCATCTCGACCAGATCCGCGACGTCAAGCCGAGCGCCGCTGGCTGCGAAGAGTGTTTGAAAATGAAGGACCGCTGGGTCCATCTGAGAATGTGCCTCACCTGTGGCCACGTCGGGTGCTGCGATTCTTCGAAGAACAAACACGCCACGAAGCACTTTCACGCGACCAGCCACCCCATCGTCCGCTCCATTGAACCAGGGGAACGCTGGCGATGGTGTTACGTGGACGAGCTGATGATGGAATAGGCTGGAGCTGCGGGCGGCAGAATCCGAAGCGACCCGGCGTGGGTGAATCACAGCCGTAGCAAGGAGCGATCTCTAGTAGGGGAAGGCTGCTATGGAAAGCGCACTGCTCTACGATCGGCTTCAATTTGCCGTCACGGTGACGTTCCACTACCTCTTTCCCCAACTGACCATGGGACTGGCTTTGCTGCTCCTCTACCTCCGGACACGTAGTTCCAGTTCGGCACGAACTGGGCCAAGTTCTCCAACTTCGCCGGCGGGGTGATCGGTCAGACGCTGGCCATGGAAGGAATCTTTGCCTTCTTCCTCGAGTCTTCATTCCTCGGTGTGTTGTTGTATGGAGAGGAGCGGTTCTCGCCGCAGGTCCAGTGGTTTGCCGCACTCATGCTGTTCCTCGGCTCATGGCTTTCGGGCTATTTCATCCTCGCCACCAATGCCTGGATGCAGCATCCGGTAGCCTACACGGTCGCCCCCGACGGACGTCTGTTCGTGAATAGCCTCTCGGGCTTGCTCACCAATCCCTGGCTGCTCTGGCAGTACACACACAACATGACCGCGACAGTGGTAACCGCCGCATTTGTAATGGTCGCTCTCGGGGCGTTGTATCTGTTATCGGGTCAGCACGTGGCGCATGCCAAGACGTTCCTCCGCACCGGCGTCGTGGCCGGCGCCATCGCCTGTACGCTCATGATCTTTCCGACAGGGGACGGCAATGCCAAACAAGTCTTCGCGCATCAACCACTCAAGGGCGCTGCCTTTGAAGGCCTCTTCCACACCGAGCGAGGCGCCGGATTGATCCTCGTCGGGCAACCGAACATGGAGACCTTAACGATCGATAACCCGTTGGTGGTTCCCAGGGCGTTAAGCTTTCTCGTCTACGAGGACCTGTGGGCCGAGTTGAAAGGGCTCGATGCGTTTCCGAGGGAACAGTGGCCGGACAATGTCCCTCTGTTGTATTACACGTACCACATCATGGTTGGTCTCGGAACGATCCTGGCGTCGGTCATGGCCCTCTCGCTGTTGATGCTGTGGCGTGGCTGGCTGTTCAAGTCAAAATGGCTGTTGTGGCTGCTCATGCTCTCCGCCCCCTTCCCTTACATCGCGACGACAGCCGGTTGGATGACGGCGGAGCTCGGCCGCCAACCTTGGCTGGTCTATGGCGTGTTACGCACCGCCGAGGGAGCATCGCCCCTGGTGCATGCAGGCAATGCCCTCTTCACATTACTGGGATTCCTGGGCATGTACCTCTTGTTGGGACTGCTGTTTCTGTTCTTCATCAGTCAAACCATCCGAGAGGGGCCTGTGCCAGGTGTGAGGAAGACGAGCAGACTGCCTGTTGATGGCAGCGTGGAGGCATAGGACGCTCATCATGGAAACACTTTGGTACATAGTCGTGACGCTGATGCTGGCCCTCTACGTGGTTCTCGATGGCTTTGATTTCGGCGTGGGCATTCTCTATCCGGTCCTTGGGCGAAGCGAGGCGGACCGCGATGTGATGCACGCTGCAATCGGACCGGTTTGGAACGGGAACGAAGTCTGGCTGATCGCGGCCGGAGCGGTACTGTTCTTAGCGTTTCCCAAGGCCTACGCGGCCGGGTTCAGCGGCTTCTATCTCGCTCTCATTATCGTGCTCTGGCTGTTCATGTTCCGTGGACTCGCGTTGGAACTGCGATCGCATCTGGACCATCCGATGTGGCGGCAATTGTGCGACGTAACCTTTTCGGGCGCGAGTCTCTTGCTGGCCATTGTCTTTGGCGCCGCGTTAGGCAACCTGATTCGCGGCGTGCCGCTGAACCGGGAAGGCTATTTCTTCGTCGCGCTGTGGACAGACTTTTTGACAGGTCCAGCGCCAGGGATTCTGGATTGGTTCACCGTACTCATGGGACTCGCGAGTGCCACAATCTTGGCCTTGCATGGTGCCAACTATCTGACGATGAAAACGAAGGGCGACCTCTATGCGCGGGCCGTGGCCGCGGCAAAACTGATGGGCTGGTTGGCGCTTGGAAGTACGGTGCTGGTCTGGCTTGGGATCACGTTCGTGCAGCCGATTCTTCGGTTCAACTATACCGCCCATCCAGTGGGCTATATCTTACCCGTCGGCGGAGCGATCGCGCTTGTCGCTACGCTGGTGTTGCGACGACGGCAGCGCGACGTTGCAGCGTTCATGACCTCGAGCCTTTTCATCCTTGCCATGCTGGGAAGTGTTGCTTGGGGCTGCTATCCCATCATCCTGATCGCGACGACGGAGCCGGCAAACAGTCTCACGATCTTCAACGCCGCCACCGGCGCCTATGGTCTGCAAGCCGGGGCCGTGTGGTTTGTCATGGGATTTGTGCTGATCATTGCCTATCAGGTCTATGCCCACCGCGTCTTTTGGGGCAAGGTCCCGACCACGGAGCAGTCGGCTGATGGCATGACTCATAAGTGAGGATGAGAAAAGGGGACAGGCTACTTTAATGAGACTCCTTGTCTATGGACTGGCTGCGCTCGCGCTGACCAAGCGACACTTCCCCACGCTGCGGGAGGCGGTGACGGCCTTTCAGAATGAAGTCCGATGAAAACTGATTCACACCTGGCAGCTCTAGGAGAGGGGGAACACGATGGCGAAAGACAACGGGCAGGAGGAAAACGGCAAGTCCAAACTGAAGCGCAAAGAATACGAGAAGGAATTGCGCTGCCTCCAGGCCGAGCTGTGCCACCTTCAGGCCTGGGTGAAAGCAAAGGGTCTGCGGATCATCGTGGTATTCGAAGGACGTGACGGCGCGGGCAAAGGCGGCACGATTCGCGCCATCACCGAGCGTGTCAGCCCCCGCGTGTTCCGCGTCGTGGCGCTACCCGTGCCGTCCGACCGCGAGAAAAGTCAGATGTACGTCCAACGATTTGTCACGCACTTTCCGGCGGCCGGCGAAATCGTCATCTTCGACCGCAGCTGGTACAACCGCGCGGGGGTCGAACACGTGATGGGCTTCATCACCAAGGAACAGTACCACCGCTTTCTCGACCTCTGCCCCGGGGTCGAGAAGTACTTCGTGGAGGGCGGGATTATCCTGATCAAATACTGGCTCGAGGTGAGCAACAAAGAGCAGGAGCGGCGTTTCCATGCCCGTGTCGACGACCCGTTGCGTCAGTGGAAGCTCAGTCCGATGGACCTGCCCTCACGCGAGAAGTGGTATGACTATTCGCGTGCCAGGGACAGAATGTTGGAAGCCACCGATACGAAGGACGCGCCATGGTATATCGTCCATTCGGATAACAAGAAGCGCGCGCGCCTCAATTGCATCACCCATTTGCTGTCGCTGATCCCCTACAAGAAGTTGCCGCGTGACAAAGTGAAGATACCGGAGCGGTCCGACAAGGGCAAATACGACGATGAAGAGACGTTGAAGATGAACATGATGGGGATGCGATGTGCCTACTCCGTGAGCTTGTTTGTGCTGGTGAGCCTTGTGGGAGTGGGTATGGAATCCGGTTGTGCTGTGAATCCCGTCAGCGGTCAGCCTGAACTCACACTCATCTCTGAGAAACAGGAGCAAAAACTCGGCGCTGAGGAGGCCAAGAAGGTCGAAGAAGGGATGGGTTTCGCCGACGACTCGGGCTTCACCCCGTATCTCAATCAGCTCGGCCAACGTCTGGCTGAGCATTCTCCCCGCAAGAATGTGGCGTTCCAATTTCAGATTGTCGATATGGCGGAGCCGAACGCTTTTGCGCTGCCGGGAGGGTACATCTATGTGTCGCGCGGGCTCCTGACTCTGACGAATACCGAAGGGGAATTGGCCGGCGTCGTCGGACACGAAATAGGTCATGTCGCGGCAAGACACGCCGTTCAGCGCATATCGAAACAAGCTCCGTTTGCGGTGGTATTCGGCATTGCCTCCGGCATCACCGGGCTGGTCAGTCCAAGAGTCGGTGATCTCCTGGGCGGCATCGGGGATCTTGCACAGAGCGCCATCTTCTCACCCTACAGCCGCTCTCAGGAGACTGAAGCCGACGAGGTCGGCCAGCAGATCGCTGCAGAAGCAGGCTGGGACCCAGTCGAGCTGTCCACATTTCTCGCCACTCTGGAACGCGAGGTCGTTCTGCATGAGAAAGAACCTCGAAAACCGAGCTTCTTTGACTCACATCCCCCGACGCCGGACCGCGTGGCAAATACGGCCCGCCATGCCAAATCGCTGACTCGCGCTACGCGGGACCCGATCAGTCCGACACGTGAGGCCTATCTGGCCAGGCTGAACGGCCTCGTCGTCGGACCGCGCGCGGCCAACGGCATTTTTCGCGAGAGCGCTTTCCTCCATCCGGACCTGAATGTCTTCTTGAAGTTTCCAGGCAAGTGGGCACATGAAAATGCTCCGGGGAGAATTGTCGCTGCCGCGCCGAATGGAGACGCAGCGATGGTTCTTCAGGTCGTCGCGAAAGGTGATGACCCTCTCGAGGGGGCGCGTGTGTTGGGTCAAGCCAAAAAAATCGATTTGGCCGCCAAGGCCGAGACCCTCACCATCAACGGGCTTCAAGCAGCGCGAGCTGTGTTTCCCGCCGATAGCAAAGCACACCTCGAGCTGACTTGGATTGCCCATGGAGGGCTGATCTTTCAACTGGTAGCCGTTGCCTCTGCGGACCGGTTCAATGACCTTCAGCCGGCGTTCAAGTCCGTGGCCGGGAGTTTTCGACCATTGTCGGCCTCCGAACGTGCAGGAATCACCGAACACCGGGTCCGGTTGATCACCGCCCGCACGGGTGAAACGATCGAGGCCTTGGCCACTCGTGCCCATTCCGCCTGGAAGACAGAGGAAGTGGCAGTCGCCAATGGTCTCGCTGCAACCGCACAGCTCCGCCAAGGGCAGGTCATCAAAGTTGCGGTTGAAGAACCGTATGAGACAGAAGGGTCGCGGCGATAGGGGGACAAGGTGGCACGATCACGAATCGGGCGGTCAGCGCATGGCAAACTCCAGTGCATAACTGCTGCGGTTTCGTCCAGGGAAATTGTTTATAGATCAAATCTTGTGGGCATTGTATAAGAATTCAAAAAGCGGGCCTGGATCAGCGTACAGGGTGTCTAATTCGCCGCGGTTTAACATAATGTCCTCACTCATCGCCTGCCGTGAATGTGACCTGCTGCAGCGGGAAATTGTGCTGCCGCCAGGCGGTACGGCCTGTTGCAGCCGGTGCGGCGCGGTCCTCCACCGCAGCAAGCCCGATAGTCTCGACCGCACGCTTGCATTCACGGTAGGGGCCGCCGTGCTGTTCATCCTGGCAAATGTGTTCCCGGTCGTCGGGCTCGAGGCGCAAGGCAACCGGACCTCGACGACGCTGTTCGGCACGGTGCGAACGCTTCATGACCAGGGCATGACGAGCGTGGCCGTGCTCGTGTTCGTCACGACGATCCTCATGCCCATGCTCGACATCGGGGCCATGCTCTACATGCTGCTGCCGATCAGGCTCGGGGTTGTCCCGAAGGGGCTACCTGCCGTGTTCCGCCTCGTCCAGACGGTACGGCCGTGGGGTATGGTCGAGGTGTTCATGCTCGGAACTCTGGTGTCGCTGGCGAAGCTCTCGCACATCGCGGCCGTCCGGCCGGGCATTGCACTGTGGTCGTTCGGGATGCTGATGTTCCTTGTCGCCGCCGCCGCCGTATCCTTCGAGGCCCATGACTTCTGGGCACAGGTCGCCGCGGCCGGGCGCCGTGGGCGGCGTTTTCATGCGAAGACCGCCGGGATGGAGACCGCGAGATGACCACCACGACCGCAGCCGAAGCGGGGATGCTTGGCTGCCACGCCTGCGGCCTTCTTAGCAGACCATCGGCCGCGGGTCACACTCTAGAGTGCGCGCGTTGCGGGGCGAGCCTGCACGTCCGCAAGCCGTATAGCATCTCCCGCACATGGGCATTCCTCATGGCCGCTGCCATCCTCTACATCCCGGCGAACGTCCTGCCGGTCATGGAGACCGGCTCGCTGTTCGGCGCGCAGAAGGACACGATCCTGAGCGGCGTCGTGTACCTCTGGACCTCAGGTTCGTGGCCCCTGGCGGCGATTATTTTTGTCGCGAGCATCATGGTGCCGGGCGGGAAGCTGCTCGCGCTGACCGTGCTGCTTGTCTCGGTGCAGCGCCGGTCTTCTTGGAACCCATTGGAGCGCACCAAGTTGTACCGGATGGTGGAACTTGTCGGCCGCTGGTCCATGGTGGATATCTACGTCGTCGCGATCCTCACCGCGCTCGTCCAGTTCAAGGCGCTGGCGACGATCAAGGCCGGACCGGGAGCGATCGCGTTCGGCGCGGTGGTGGTGCTGACGATGTTCGCGGCGGAGTCCTTTGACCCTCGCCTGATCTGGGACCCCTTGGAGGAACCCCAACGCCATGGCTGAGGCTCCGCAAGACTTCGACCTCCCCGAAGCCGTCGCCGCCTCGAAACGTCGCTGGTCGCTGTCCATCGTCTGGGCCATCCCCATCGTGGCCGCACTCGCCGGCGGGTGGCTGGCGTTCAAGGCCATCAGCGAGCAGGGGCCGACGATCACGATCACCTTCAAGACCGCGGAAGGGCTTGAGGCGGGCAAGACGAAGATCAAGTACAAGAACGTGGATGTCGGGGAGGTGAAGCAGATCGCGCTCAGCCGCGATGCGTCGGAGGTCGTGGTCACGGCGGAGGTGGTGAAGGGAGCCACGCCCTACCTCGTCGAAGACACGCGCTTCTGGGTCGTGCGGCCGCGCATCGGCGCCGGCGGGGTCTCCGGACTGGGGACGCTATTCTCGGGCGGTTATATCGGCGCCGATATCGGCAAGTCCTCGCAGGCCCGGCGCAAGTTCACCGGCCTTGAGGTTCCGCCGGTCTTCACCTCAGACGTGCCGGGCCGCCAGTTCGTATTGCGCGGTCACGATCTTGGCTCGGTCGGCATCGGCGACACAGTCTTTTTCCGCCGCGTGCAGGTCGGCCAAGTCACGGCGGCGGAGCTGGACAAGGATGGCAATGGCGTGACCGTGAGGATTTTCGTCAACGCGCCTTACGATCAATACGTCACGACGAATACGCGATTCTGGCACGCCAGTGGCATCGACCTGTCGCTCGATGCGGGTGGATTCAAGGTCCACACCGAATCCCTGGCCGCGATTATTCTTGGCGGGATTGCATTCCAGACGCCACCCGGCATAGCGGTGTCGGCCCCAGCCGAAGCGGATGCGGTGTTCACCCTCTTCAGTGACCGGGCTCAGGCCATGAGGCTCCCGGACACGACTGTCAAATCCTGGGCTGTCGTGTTTGACGAATCCCTCCGCGGACTCGAACCGGGATCGCCGGTGGACTTCCGGGGTGTGCTCCTCGGTGAAGTCAAGGAGATAGGCGTCCAGTACAACCCTATCGGGAAACAGATTCAAATGAGGGTTGAAGTCCTCATCTTTCGCGATCGTTTGATCTCGCGCATGAAAATGATGGCCCCGGAGGCGAAGGATCCAAAAGCATTTGTGGACACACTGGTCGTGCATGGCCTCCGCGCGCAACTCAGGACCGGGAACCTGCTGACCGGCCAACTCTATGTTGCGATGGATTTTTTCCCTACGGCGAAGCCCGCGGCAATAGATTGGACCAAGGAGCCGCCTGAGTTGCCGACCATGCCGGGCGGCCTGCAAGAGTTGCAGGCGTCAGTGACCGGCCTCGCAAGGAAGCTGCAAAAGATCCCCTTCGAACAGATTGGCGCCGACGTGCATCAGGTGTTGCAGAGTGCGGATAAGCTCGTCAACCGGCTTGACGCGGAGGTGGCGCCCGAGGCACGTGCGACATTGGCTGAGGCGCGCAAGACGCTCGGTACAGCCGAGCGCACCCTCAATAGGGATGCGCCGCTGCAGGTGGACGCGCGCCAGGCGCTGCGTGAGATCAGCCGGGCTGCTCAGGCACTGCGCGCGCTCTCGGACTATCTCGAGCGCCATCCGGAGGCGCTGATTCGTGGCAAGAGGGAGCAGAAACCATGACGCGCGCCCTCCTCGGCATTGCCTTGTCATCTCTCTTTGCAGCGATGCTGGGGGGGTGCGGCAGCTCGCCAGAACCACGCTTCTATACGCTGAGTGCCGATGGGAACCCGGAAAGTGACCACAGCGAGAAAGCCATGGCGGACTACAGCGTCTCCGTTGGCCCGGTCACGCTCCCCGAGATCGTGGACCGCCCTCAGCTCGTGGTCCGCGTCGGGGCGAACCAGGTTGCCTTACTCGACGACCACCGTTGGGCCGAGCCGCTGAGGGACGGGATCCCACGCGTGGTTGCAGAGAACCTCGCGCAATTACTCGGCGCGAGGCAGGTTGTGAGCTATCTCAACAATGTCAGTTTCGATCCTGAGTATCGCGTACTCCTGGATATCCAGCGCTTCGAGTCGATGCCTGGCCAGACCGTGACGATCGATGCGCTCTGGACAGTCCGCCCTGCCTCCGGCGGCGAGCCGAAGAGAGGCCGCTCGGCGGCGCGAGAGCAGACCGGCGGCGACGGCTACGACGCTCTTGTAACGGCTTATGGCCGCGCATTGGCCACGGTGAGCCGCGACATCTCGGAGGCCATCCGTTCGATCGAGATGGCCCAACCAAGACAGGGAGTCGGGAAATGAAAGTGCTGGCAACGGCAAAAAGACTGATCTCATCACAACTTAAAAGGAGGAACCATGAAAACAGTTGCCAATGTAGCCCTTGCCCTCGGCGTCGCGATCGCAACGCCGGTATACGCCCAGGATGCCGGGAATACCAACATGGAGATCTTGCTTCAGAAAGTCAAAGCGGACAAGAAGCTGCTGGTCGCAAGCAACATGGGGTTGAGCGATGCGGAGGGCCAGAACTTCTGGCCGCTCTATGACGCCTATCAAAAAGAGTTGGAGGAAGTCAATCAACGGCTCGACAGGACGATCAATGAGTACGCCGATGCGTACAATGCGGGCCAGGGCACAATCTCAAACGAGACGGCCAAGAAACTGTTGAACGACGCGTTGTCGGTTGAAGAAGCGGAAGTGAAGCTCAAACAGGCCTACGCGGAGAAGATCGGAAAGGTGCTGTCGGCGACGAAGACTGCCCGGTACATCCAGATGGAGACCAAGATGCGGGCCGTCATCAAAGTGGAGCTGGCCAAGTCGATCCCGCTCGTCTACTAAACGGTCGGAACTCATCGGATGGCGATGAACTTCACACTCCAAACTCTGAGGGTGCAGGATGATAATGAGAGGATGAGAAAAGGGGACAGGCTACTTTGTTGAGACTCCTTGTCTATGGACTGGCCGCGCTCGCGCTGACCTTTGCGCGCCCCCTCAGTGCTGCGCCGGATCGTCCTTACAAGGAGAAGTTTCTTTCTGATGAGGCACTCGATATTCTTGGGCAGGATGCGAAGGTCGGGGATATTGATGCCGACCTGCTCAACCTCTTTATAGAAGCTCAGGTGTACAAATAGAAGTTTGGCCTCAGACAGAGTCTATTCCCGGTTCGAACACTGTTCCGGCTCACAAAGGCATGGAAGAAAGGAGAGCTGCGATGAACCGATGCACGATCCAAGCTGTCGCGATTGGTTGCATACTGTGGGGGGCGCCGACTCCGGCCTGGTGCAAGGAGGCGAAACCGGCCGCGGCGCCCATTCTCACGCTCGAGCAGGCGGTGGATCTGGCCATGCAGAACAATCGTCCCCTGAAGACCGCAACACTGGAAGTGGAAAAAGCCGAGGACACAACCGATGCCGCGCGCACCAGGCGTTTTCCTGCGCTCAACATTTTAGGCATCTCGGGCTCACGGCTCTCGGAATCAAAATTCGAGTTTAATCAGGGCGCCTTCGGGACGTTCCCCGGCATCGGACCGGTGCCCGGCGCCAATACTGAGATCAAGGAACCTCCTCGCTGGTCCACCTTTGTGTTAGCCAGCGCGATCCAGCCTCTGACGCCGCTCTTGCGAATCAACGAAGGCATCCGGCTCAGCGAGGTGACAGAGCAGGTGGCTCAGGAACAACGGCGGGAGCAACTGCACGCGGTCGTCAACCAGGTGAAGCGGGGGTATTTCCAGGCGCAGCAAATCCAGACTGCGCTGGAGGCGACCGACGAAGCGATCAAATCTCTGCAAGAACTTGATCGGATTGTCCAGGAACAGGTGACACAGCGCAAGGCACTGCGCGCAGACAGTCTGGAGGTCAAGACCCGTCTCGCGGAGGCAACGCACAGGGCCGTGACATTGGACAGTGATCTGGCCTCACAGAAGGAACGGCTCAATGATCTGCTCGGACGGGAGGTTCGGAGCGAATTCAGTCTGGAGCCAGTGTCGATCATTTCAACGTCCCACCTCGACGCCGAGACGGTGGTGACTCGGGCGCTGCAGCGGCGGCCGTCGCTGAAGACTGCGCGGTTGCGCGTGCAGCAGGCAGAACACGACAAGCGCATCAAGGCGCTCCACTATGTTCCCGATTTATCCGTGATCGTTGCCCATGCACAGGCGGTCAATATTGGTCAGGTGCTTCCTACTCAGATCTCGGTGGCCGGTTTTCTCCTCAGTTGGGAAGTCTTCGACTGGGGTCGAAAGCAGCGTGAGCTGGCTGAGAAACGCCGTGCTGTTGATCAAACGCTGCTCGGAGTGCTTGAAGCGGAGGCCCAGGTTGCGGTTGAGGAGAGACATCTGCTACGTAACCTGGAAGACGCGCAGAGTCTCTTGCCTGTGAAGCGGTTGGCCCAGGAGGCGGCGCAAGAGAAGTTGCGCGTGACCATGAACCGCTATACTCAGAAGGCCGCATTGTTGCAGGATGTCCTCCAGGCGCAGTCGGCGCTGGCCGACGCCAACCACCAATACCAGCAAGCAATCCTTGGCGTGATGACGGCGCAGGCTGACTTTGAAAAGGCCATTGGTGAAGAATGAAGATTGTGCCTGACGCACCTGTAGCTGACAAGCCGGCTGCGCCTGCAGCCGACAAGCCGCCATTGCCTGCACAGCCACAGACAAGTGATCGCCCACGTGCCGGAAGCCGCCTTTTGGCCAAGCTGCGCGCTCTCGTTATTCCCATTGCAGTCTTGCTGCTCGCGGTGGGGATCGTGGTCCTCATCACGACCCGGTGGAACTCGTGGGTTGGCGGCCGATCAACACAATCGACAGACGATGCCTATGTCCGGGCCGATGTCACGCCGCTGAGCACCAAGATCTCTGGCATTGTGTCGGTGGTCGCGGTCGAGGACTACCAGCAAGTCAAGGCCGGTGATCTCCTCGTGCAGATCAAAGACGATGATTTTCGCGCGCAAGTGGAGCAGGCCGAGGCCGGCGTGCTCGCGGCACAGGCCGCGTTGGAAAACAACCACCGACAAAAAGAGCTGCAATCCAGCAAGATCGCGCAGGCTCAGGCCAACGTCAAGGCGACCGGTGCCGATGTTGAACGCACCAGGCTCGAACGAGTCCGCGAAGAGGAGCTGGAGAAAACGGGGTCGAGCACACACCAAAAGCTCGAGCAAGCGGTGGCGGATGAAGAACGCCTGCGGGCGACGCTGAGCAGCCGCCAGGCCGAGGTGGAGACGCAGCGCAGGGAGGTGGCGGTGTTGGATGCTCAAGAGATACAACTCAAGGCGGATATGAGCGCAAGGGAGGCGGCGGTCAAGCTGGCTCGGATCAACCTCGACTACACGCGGATCGTGGTGCCGACCGATGGGATAGTGGGAGAGCGAAAGGTTCGGGCCGGCCAACTGGTGAGTCCAGGGACTCAGGTGATCTCGCTGGTGGGACAGACGGTTTGGGTCGTCGCAAACTATAAGGAGACGCAACTGAGAAATGTCCGAGCAGGGGACAAGGCGGACGTGATAGTAGACGGCGTGCCGGGTGTGGTGTTCACCGGTCGTGTCGAGACAGTTTCTCCTGCCAGTGGATCACAGTTCAGCCTGCTCCCACCCGACAATGCCACAGGCAATTTCACTAAAATCGCGCAGCGAATCCCGGTCAAGATCGTGCTCGATCCCAAACAGGCTCTGACCGAACGCCTTCGGCCGGGAATGTCGGTGATCGCGACCATCAAGACGACCCCATGACCGCGACTACGAGCGCCGCTCCATCGCCGCCACTCGTCCAATCGAGATTCGCGGTTAAGCCCAATGTCTATATCGGGACCCTCGGTGTGTTTCTCGGTGCTGGCATCGCGTCCTTGAGCGCACGTCTGGTCGGCGTCGGTCTTCCCGACCTTCGCGGCGCTCTTGGATTTGGAGTTGACGAAGCCGCCTGGATTCCGACCGCCTACGACATGGCCCTCATGTTCATGGGTCCCTTTTCGGTCTACCTCGGCGGACTCTTGGGCGTCCGGCGGGTGCTGCTTCCGGCGGCCACCGTGTTTGTTCTCGTCTCGATCCTGCTGCCGTTCTCTCCGAACCTGGGCACGATGCTTGTTTTGCAGGCGATCAGCGGGCTGTCGTCCGGCACCTTTTATCCACTCACACTGACCTACGCGCTCCGCGGTCTGCCCATGCGCTATGTGATCTACGGGATCGGCGTGTACTCCATGGACATCATCGGCGCACTCAATATCGGGACGCCGCTACAGGCCTGGTACATGGAGCATTGGTCCTGGCGCTGGATCTTCTGGCACAGCGCGCTCGTGACGCCGCTGATGATGCTCTGCATTTATCTTGCGATCCCGCACCCGCCGAAGCGCACCGGTCCGAGGCCGGACCTGAGTTGGCGGGGTTTCCTCTATGCGAGTGTCGGCCTGAGCCTGATCTACGGCGCGCTTGAGCAAGGCGAACGTCTGGACTGGCTCAACTCCGGGGTGATCGTCGCCATGCTGACGGCCGCGGCCTTTCTGCTGCTCGCTGCTGTGGTCCGGCGCTGGCTGTCGCCGAATCCCATGGTGCGTCTTCCCTTCCTGGCATACCGCAACACTCTGCTCATCGGTGCGGGCCTGTTCTCGTTTCGCTTCACGCTGCTCGCGGTATCACTCCTCATTCCGGCGTACCTTGGGGCGATCCAGAGCTATCGCCCCCTGCAGACGGGGACTGTGCTGCTCTGGGTGCTGGTGCCGCAGTTCGTCATGGGCTTCATCAGCGCCCAGCTCATGCGATGGATTGACGGGCGTCTGATCTTTGCGCTTGGCTTTGCCACCGTCGCGGTGGCGTGTTTCATGAACGCGCAGTTGACCAGCGCGTGGGCCGCGGAGAACTTCTGGTGGCCTCAGCTTGTCCTGGCGGTCGGCTTATCATTCACCATGGTCGGGCTGATTGGCAACATCGCTCAGCAGGCGCTGACGACAGGCGCCATCTCCAGGCCGTTCGACATCCTGACCTATTCAGCGTATTTCCATGTGATCCGGTTGTTCGGGGGCGAGGTCGGGGCGGCCTTCATGCAACGCCTCGTTGAGGTGCGTGAAAAGTTCCATTCGAACGTGATTGGCCTGCACGTCGAGTTCGGGAACTGGTTGACGGATGAGCGGCTGCGGATGCTCACCGGCGGCCTGTATCCCGGTTCGTCCGGTCTGGAGGAATCCCAGGAACGGGCGATAGCGCTGCTTTCGGCCCAGGTCAAAAAGCAGGCCTATACACTGGCCTATATCGATGGTTTCCTGATGATCGCCTGGCTGTGTGTCGGGATGATTATTCTGATCGCCTGCATGAAACCGATGAGGATTCATTTTGATTCGTCTTCAATCGAGCCACCCAAGTGATTCGGCCTCTGGTGTCGGTG
>VBOF01000300.1 GCA_005877855.1 Nitrospirota bacterium
GAATTCGAGGAGGCGCAGTTCATCATTACAGACTGGCTCTGGAAGCGGGGCTTCGCTGTGCTTACCAGGGGTTGAGATACCGAATCTGCGCAAGAGGCAAGAGAAGAACCAGGAGATGACTAGCGAGCGGCTTGATTTGATCGACTTCCTGGACCTCAGCGATATTCTCCTGCGCCACGGCACCTTCCGCTTCCGCGTTGCCAGTGGGAGCATGTACCCCACGCTGCGAAAAGGGGATCAGCTCATGGTGGAGCCCGCCTCCCCGGCGCAATTTCAGGTTGGGGATCTTCTCCTTTACCACCACCGCGGCCAACTGATCTGTCACCGTGTGGTCGCGCTCGACACAGCGGAGGCTGGGCCACGGATCATCACGAAAGGCGACGCGACGACGGGACCAGGCGAAGTTCTCGAACCCGGACAGGTCCTCGGACGGGTGGTAGCGGTTAGGCGAAGAGGGCTTTGGGGCGCGGGCTTGGCCATCCTGACCGATTGTTGGCACTCACGGTTCGCGCCGCTGGTCGCGCAGGCGCTCCTTCGACTCCAGGGGATCCGTCCCTATCGCCAGATCATGCGGGGTCTTGTCTGGCGTGGCTTTGAGTATTCCATCGGAGTCCCGGAGGGTAGGCGATGGTACCGCTATGAGCGGCTCTGTCGCGACCGACCTGCTCCAAAGCTCAACGGTCAGCAGGGCTTTCATCTTCTGGCCAAGCTAGGCGGAAGCGCTGTGGCAAGCCTCCATGCTGTGCGGAGGGGAGAGGAATATCGGCTTGAAGCTCTCTATGTCCGGATCCGGTATCGAGGCCTTGGAGTGGCTTCGCAGCTCCTGGCGTTTGCCTGCCATCTCGCATCGCGGAGCGGCGCCGGGAGACTTCTGGCGACCGTTGAGGCGGAGAACAGCGTCACCCGCTCCCTCTTTGACAAGATAGGGTTTCGCCCACTTACAGGCTCGGAACTTGATGGGACCGCGGTTCTCTGCCGGGATCTTTCCAGATAATGGCGGGATGAGACGGCGTCGAAGGTAGTCTCTATGGGTGCGGCACGAGCCTTGTCCGAGTTAGCGAGTTCTTTTCACGGAGCAGACGTTCTCGTCCTTTGCTATCACCGAATCCGAAGCCGCGAGCGCTTTCATTCCCAGATGAAGGCCCTGGCCGAACTTGGGTATTCCATCCTTACGACGGAGCAATTCACGGAGTGGCTGCGGGGCTCGAAGCTGATCTATCCGCCTGCTGCGTTGCTGACATTCGACGGCGGTTATGACGATCAGATCGAGAACGCTCTTCCCGTGCTCGAGCAGTTTCAGTTCCCTGCCACCTTTTTCCCTGTGTCAGCCGATCTCGGTGAGGAGCCCGGCCACCTGGCAGTGCGGCGGCGCAACGAGCTGAGGGCGATAGAGAAGTCCGGCCACACGATCGGCTGCCACAGCCATTCCCATCCGGACCTCACCAGCCTCTCGGGGGCTGACCTCCACCGTGAAGTGTACGGCTCGAAGCAGATTCTTGAAAAGACTCTGGGCCGGCCGGTGAATGCGTTCTGCTATCCATACGGAGCCTATGACGCCCGTGTCAGAAAGGTTGTCCAAGAGGCAGGTTTTGACGTGGCATTCACGGTGGACCTCGGCGGTGTCCACCGGGGCGACGATCCCTATCTCCTGAAGCGGGTCCCTGTCCTCGGCGAACCAAGCGTCGTAGAATTTAGGGCGTATTTGTCCGGCACGCTTGGCGTGTCCGGTCCCCTCCTACTCTATTGGAAACTGCGGGAACGCCTGTTGGACTGGAGGGACCGGCGGGCCTCTCAGAAAACTCACTCCGGTACGAACGTCGCCACCATTGACCAATTGATCGCCGCCTATTCGCGCGTCAGCTCGGCCAATAATGCGAAGTTTCAAAAGCTCAAGGTCGTCCTTGCACGCATTCGCGACCAGGGCATCGATTGCATCTTACTCAAGGGCGCCGACCTGATCCCCCGGCTCTATGGAGTGCTCGGACTGAGACCGATGGTGGATGTGGACCTGCTCGTTCACGACAAGGATCTCCCAGCCATCGAGCGAATCCTCCGAGAACTCGGCTACAGAACTCAAATCGATGGTAATCCCGCATATGTCGATCCCGACAACACGCTGGCTTTGGATATCATCACAGAAGTGTGGTACGTCGACGATCAGAATGGTATCTGGCAACGCGCGGTCCAGAGGGACTTCGACGGAATTCCAGTCAAAGGCATGGGAGGGAGTGATCTCCTCCTGTATCTGATCGCCTATTGCGTTGTCCACCGAGGGGTTCTTTCAGGATCCTTCGCCAACGACATCGCCTTACTGGTCGAAAAGGAGAACGTGGATTGGAAGTTCGTTCTAGACGAGACCTCCCGGTCCCCTCTCAAGATTCCGATCTATCATGGCCTTTCCTTCGTGGCGGCGAGATACGCCAGCGCCCCCATTCCGGATCGTGTCCTCATGAGCCTGGCTCCCGCGACCCTCAGGGAACGGATCTGGTACGGGATTCTCCAGAAGCTCGTGACGGACAAGCCCGTTGCCGAACTCGGTCATCTGCTCTTGTTTCTGACGCAGCCGGGGTTGAACAAATGGAGGTGGCTGAAAGATCGCCTGTTTCCTTCCGAGGCTTTTCTCGAATATCGATACGGCCACCGATCGAATACTCAACCTCTTCTGACACGTGTTTGCAGGCCATTCTCTCTGATCTACCAAGCCGTACGGCTCTTCGCTAGACTTG
>VBOF01000323.1 GCA_005877855.1 Nitrospirota bacterium
CTGATGGCCGGGCCGGAGGTAGAGATGGTAGGCGTTGCAGAGGACCATCTCGAAGCCGAGCCCGGTGAGGTCGTCGGAGGAGAGCCCTTTGACCGTGGCCTGGGAGCCCACCGGCATGAAGGCCGGGGTCTGGACCCCGCCGTGCGCGGTCCAGAGCTCGCCGACACGCGCCCGGGAATGTCCCTCCCTCTGGAGAACCCGAAATCCGTGAGCGACCATCACATCCTTTCGGGGGCGGAGACGCCCAGGATGGCCAGCCCGTTCCGGATGACGGTCTGGACGCTTCGGAAGAGGCAGAGCCGGGCGGCGGTCAGAGCCGGCGTCAGGGTTTCTCCCTTGCGCTCCTGCTCGGCGTCGTGAGCGGCAGGCTTCAGATGGTCGTGCCCGTTCAGCTCGCGCTCCAAGAGAGGAGGAAGGATGCGGTGCTTGTAATAGTAGGCATGGAGGCGCGCCGCCAGGTCCTGCAGGTAATACGTCAGGCGGTGCGGTTCGAGCGCTTGGGCGCTCGCTTCCACCAGCGCGGGGTATTCCGCTAAGGGCTTCATCAGCTCCAGGTCGTCCGGCGAACTCAGCACGCTGCAGTCCACCTCGCCGGTGCGCGGGACAGGGACGCCCCGCTCGGCGGCGACGCGGAAAAGACTGGCGACCCGTGCGTGCGCGTACTGCACGTAGTAGACGGGATTCTCGGCGGACTGTTGTTTTGCGACCTCCAGGTCAAAATCCAACTGGCTGTCGGCCCTCCGGGTCAGGAAGATGAACTTGGCCGCATCCGCTCCGACTTCCTCCACGACTTCACGCAGCGTGATCAGGTCTCCTGCCCGCTTCGACATGGTCACGCGCCGACCGCCACGCAGCAAGTTCACGATCTGCACCAGGATCACTTTCAAGCGGTCTTTCGGATGACCGAAGGCCTGCACCACCGCCTGCATCCGGGGGATGTAGCCGTGATGATCGGCTCCCCAGATATTGATCAGGAGATCGTATCCCCGGTCCAGCTTGTCCCGATGATAGGCGATGTCGGACGCGAGGTACGTGTACTCGCCGTCCTGTTTCCGGATCACCCGATCCTTGTCGTCGCCGAACGTCGTGGACCGGAACCAGAGGGCACCGTCCTGCTCGAACAGATGCCCGCGTGCTTTGAGCAACTCGAGGGATTGGGCGACCGCGCCCGTTTCAAAAAGTGCCCGCTCGTGCACCCACGTATCGAAGCGGAGCCCGAACTGATCCAGGTCGGCCTTGATGTCCTCGAGCATCCGGGCGTAGGCCCACGCCCCGCAGCTCTCCGTAGGCCCGGCCGGGAGAGGATCTTGCCCAGCGGCCTGGCGGCCGGCAAGGAACCCCTTGGCCAGATCGTCGATGTACGCCCCACGGTATCCCTCCTCAGGAAATGCCGCGTCCTGGCCGATAAGCTGCCGGCAGCGCGCCTCCACCGATTCGGCCAGCAGTTTCATCTGCCGGCCGGCATCATTGATGTAGTACTCGGTGCTGACCTCGTAGCCCACGCGGCGGAGCAAGTTGGCCAGCGCCCCACCGACGGCGGCGCCGCGCCCGTGCCCCATGTGCAAGGGCCCCGTGGGGTTGGCGCTCACGAACTCCAGCAGCACCCGCTGGCCCAGTCCGAGCGACGACCCTCCGTACTGCTCCCCCTGCGCTTCGATCTCCGCCAGGACCCTGAACCACAGGTCGCGCTTGACCGTCAGATTGATGTAGCCGGGAGGCGCCACCTCGATGCGCTCCAACACTTCCGAGTGTGAGCGCAAGCGCCCGGCGATGATCTCGGCGATCTCCCGGGGATCCCGATGCTCCGTGGCCGACAGGTTCATGGCCACGGTTGTGGCGAGATCGCCCAACGCAGCCTTTTTCGGGACATCAAGCACCAGCGCGGGTACGGTGGTGAGTTTCAGGTCACCGGACGCCCGCGCGTCTTCGAGTGCCTCCCGTAACGTGGAGAGGACTGTCTCCCTCACGACCCCCGCCGACATCGACGCAACACCCCATACAACTGCGGCCCTCGAGAACCCCCCGAGGGCCGCCAAAGTGGGCTGCAATCTAACACAAACGCTCGCACATCGCAAGGATTCGAGGGGTCAGGTCCCGATCCATTTTTGCGCCTGGGCGAGGTCCTCAGGCGTATTGATGTTGAAAAACGACCGCAGCTCGGGGTCCACGTCTCTGAAAGCGGCCTCCGGAATCCGATGCACCCGGAACTCCGGCCTCACGCAGAAGTCCTGCACCTTCAAGCGGCCCGCTTCGAGCAGGGAACTGAGGACCGGCAGGCAGGTTTTCGCGTACACGGCATGCATGGGCTGGAGTCTCCCAGCCAGCTCCGGAATGACGATGTCGCCGGACAGCGCCTGGTCGAGCACTACCCGGATCGCGGCAGGCGAGAGCCACGGCATGTCGCTGGCCGCGGCGAAGACTCGATCATGCGCGGCGAAATGCAGGCCCGTGTACAGCCCTCCCAGGGTGGCACGCCCTGGAATGAGGTCCACGACGACCTTGACTCCCAGCGACATGAAGGGCTCGGTCGCATCGGCGACGATCAGGATCTCCTTGAAGAGACCCTCGTAGGCATCGATGACCCTCTGGATGCAGGGACGCCCGCCGATCTCGAGAAAGCGCTTGTCGATGCCGAGCCGGCGGCTCTTGCCCCCTGCGATGATCAGTCCAGTCAAGGTGCCACGCCTTTCTCAGTGAAATAAAAAGGGGGGTGGGACACCCCCACCCCCCTGTGAATCCGCACCCACCCGTGACCGGGCAGATCAGAGCCCATCACTTCTTCTTCATCGTTTCCCTTTTGGTGGCCCGCCGACGGAGGATCCAGCCTTCCGCAATGATCATGCCGACCGCCATCAGGATCGGATATACCTTGGCTTCGATGGGCACCGGGGGCTGCAGGATAGTGTAGTAGAAGGCCGAGACCGCCATCTTCAGCCCCGCATCGCCGTTATGGCCGTCCCA
>VBOF01000063.1 GCA_005877855.1 Nitrospirota bacterium
CGGAGGGTCTGTTCGACCAGGCGCGCAAGCGACCGCTGCCGTTCTTCCCGCGCCGGATCGGAGTGGTCACCTCGGCCACGGGCGCGGCGATCCGGGACATCGTGCAGGTCGCCCACAAGCGTGACCCCGGGATCACCATCGTGCTCAATCCCGTCGCCGTGCAGGGCGAGAGCGCGACCGGCGAGATTGCCCGCGCCATCGAGGAGCTCAACGAGATGGGTGGCTTCGACGTCCTCGTCGTGGGGCGCGGCGGCGGATCGCTCGAGGATCTCTGGGCGTTCAATGAGGAGCTGGTCGCGCGAGCCATCGCGGCGTCGCGCATTCCCGTCGTGTCGGCTGTGGGGCACGAGATCGATTTCACGATCGCCGACTTTGTCGCCGACGTGCGGGCCCCCACGCCGTCGGCGGCTGCCGAACTGGTGGTGCGAGACCAACAGGACCTCCTCAAGCGAGTCGTCGGGTATGGGGATCGCGCTGTGCATGCCGTCGGGGCTCTGCTGCGGGACCTGGGTGCCCGTGTGGAGGCCGAGCGCCGCGGCCTCCTCGATCCGACCGCGCTCGTGGCCCGCGCCATGCAACGTCGCGACGATCTGGAGATGCGCCTGCGCTTGGCGCAGGCGAACCGCCTGAAAGGCCTGCATTCCGGGGTCGACGCCCTCCGGCAGGAGGTGCTGCTACGGAGCCCCCTCCAGCGGATCCAGCAAGGCGTGACCCTGTTGCCTCACCTGCGGACGCGGCTCCTGCAGCGGATGAAGGTGGCGCTGGAATTGGGGCGGCGCGCCTTAGAAGATTCCATCGGGACGCTCCATGCCCTGAGCCCCCTCGCGATCCTGGGACGGGGGTACAGCATCGCTCGGCGGTGGCCGGAGCTGACTGTCTTGCGGGCCGCCTCCGCCGTCGCGCCCGGCGACGTCGTGCATGTGCGGCTGGCCGCCGGGGAGCTGCTGTGCGAGGTCCAGAAGACCGCCAACGAGTTGATTCAGGAGTCCGGCGGCGTATAATGCGCAGGTGACGGAGCGAGAGAGTGGCTACGGTCAAATTCGAAGAAGCGCTGGCCCGATTGGAAGCGATCGTCGCCGAGCTGGAGCGCGGCGAGTTGCCGCTTGAAGACTCCATGCGGATCTTCGAGGAGGGGATGAAGCTCTCCAAGGTCTGCCTCAAAATGCTCGAGGAGGCCGAGCGCAAGGTGGAGATCCTCATCAAGGACAAAGACGGCAAGAAGCGCACCCGCACGTTTGACATCGAGGAGCACGCTGAAGCTGGCCAGGACAACGGCGACGTCGAAGGCTGACCCGGGAAAAGACTCCGTGGAGCGGTTGGATTTGGTTATGGTCCGCCGCGGGCTCGTGGAGAGCCGGGAGCGGGCCCAGAGTCTCATCTTGGCCGGCGTCGTCACCGTGGCCGGCTGTGTCGCGAGCCGGGCGTCCCACCCCATTCCCGCTGGCACCGCGATTGAGATCACCGAGCCGGAGCACCCGTACGTGGGGCGGGGCGGCCTCAAGCTGGCGGCGGCCCTGGACGCGTTCGGCCTCAATCCGCAGGGCTTGGTCGCCCTGGATGTCGGCGCCTCGACAGGAGGGTTC
Organism: Nitrospirota bacterium; assembly: GCA_005877855.1. Lineage (GTDB taxonomy): Bacteria > Nitrospirota > Nitrospiria > Nitrospirales > NS-4 > NS-12. The sequence goes on from VBOF01000063.1 coordinate 1,584, forward strand.
ACGGACTGCCTCTTGCAGCGCGGTGCCGCGCGCGTGTACGCGGTGGACGTGGGCTACGGCCAACTGGCCTGGCGCCTCAGGCAAGACCCCCGTGTCGTCGTGCTCGAACGGTGCAACGCGCGATACCTGGACCGCTCGCGGGTGCCTGAGCCTGTTGACCTGGCCACCATTGACGTGTCCTTCATCTCGCTTGCGCTCATCCTGCCGGCCGTGCGCCGGTGTCTCAAGGACGAGGGCCAGGTGGTGGCGTTGCTCAAACCGCAGTTCGAAGTCGGCAAGGGGAAGGTCGGAAAGGGCGGCATCGTCCGTGATGAGAGTCGGCGGCGGGAGGCGGTCGGGAAGGTCCGCGCGGCCACGGAAGCGCAGCGGTGGAAATGGAAGGGCGAGTTGCTCTCCCCGATCGCTGGCCAGAAGGGAAACGTCGAGTACTTGATCTGGTTGCGCCCATCATGAAGGTCCTGGTCACGGGCGGGGCGGGCTTCATCGGGTCGCACATCGTGGACCGGCTCGTCCAGGAAGGCTATGAGGTCGTGGTCGTCGACAACCTGTCCACGGGCAAGCGGCGGCATGTCAACCGCGCCGCCCGGTTCTACCGGTCCGACATTCGAGGCTGGTGGCTGGAGCGGGTCTTCCGCCGGGAGCGGCCCGCGATCGTGTCCCTCCACGCGGCGCAGATCGACGTGCGCCGGTCCGTGCTGGACCCGACGTTCGACGCGGACGTCAATGTCTTGGGAATGCTCAACGTTCTGCGGCAGGCGATCAAGTACGGCGTGCGCAAGGTGATCTTCGCCTCTTCCGGTGGGGCGGTGTACGGGGAGCCGGAGTCTTTGCCGGTGTCCGAGTCCCACCCGACGCGGCCGGCCTCTCCCTACGGCATCAGCAAGGTGGTGGGGGACGAATACCTGCGGTACTTCCGCAACGCCGACGGCCTGGAGTACGTGAGCCTGCGTTACGCCAACGTCTACGGACCTCGCCAGGACCCGTTTGGCGAGGCGGGTGTCGTGGGCATCTTCGCGCAGAAGATGCTGCTGGGCGAGCAGCCGATCATCAACGGCAACGGCCGGCAGACGCGCGACTTCGTGTACGTGGACGATGTGGTCGAGGCCAACATGGCCGCCATGAACAAGGCGGCCCACGGGATCTACAACGTAGGGACAGGGAAGGAGACCACCATCAACGAGCTGTTCGCGATGCTGGCCGGCCTGATCAATCCTTCCGTCCGCGAGGCCCACGGGCCGGCGAAGCGTGGCGAGCAGGTGCGGATCGCGCTGGATTCGTCCCGGCTCCACCGCGAGTTGGACTGGGAGCCGAAAGTCTCGCTGAAGGATGGCCTCGCGAGGACCGCGGACTACTACCGGAAGACAGTCCGGTCGGCGTGAAGGCCGTCTAATATCTGGGGACGGATGGGTCGATTTGCAGGGACCAGGCGTTGATGCCGCCGGTGAGGTTCTTCACGTTCTTGAACCCTTGCTGCAGGAGGAATTGGGTCGCGTCCATGCTCCGCATTCCCATGTGGCAGTGCAGGACGATCTCGGCGTTCGGGTCGAGCTTCTTGTATTCGGTGCCCAGCGTGCCGAGCGAGATGAGCTGAGCGGTCGGAATCTTGCAGATGTTGTATTCCCAAGGTTCCCGAACATCGATGAGGACGATTTTGTCTCCCCGCTCAAGTTTTTCTTTCAACTCCTGGACCGTGATCGTGAAGCCCATGGCGTGACCCTCCTGTGTAGTGGGATAGTAAGTCCGCGCTCTTCCGGCTGTCAACGGTGAGGATGGGGTCAGAGTCGATTTTCCAAGACAGTTTGGCAGGGGGTAAAAATGGTGAGCAGAAAAATCGACTCTGACCCCATTTCTGAGAGCGGGGACGCGCTCGTGGTCCTGATCACGGTGGCCTCGAGCGAGGAAGCGGAACGCATCGCCCGGCGCCTGGTCGAGGACCGGCTCGCCGCGTGTGTGAACATCGTGCCCCAGGTACGGTCGTTCTTCATCTGGCAGGGCAAATTCTCCCAGGAAGACGAAGTCCTCCTGGTGGTGAAATCCAGGCGCGCCCGGTTTCAGGAACTGGCAACGGCCGTCAGGCAGCTCCATAGCTATAGCGTGCCGGAAATCATCGCCCTCCCAGTCCTTGTCGGGTCTTCCGATTACCTCCGGTGGGTGGCCGAATCCACCTAGGCCGGCACGATGTGCGATTTCGCATGACAAGCACACGCTTTGCATGACAGGGGGGCCTCTCGTATTGACAGGGGGGCGGGCGTTGTGGTAATCGTTTGCCCTTAGTTACCTCGTAGGATTGGCGGGATCTCCCAGATGAGTAAGAAGGCGCATCAGGAATTCCATATTGTCATCTTTCCGAGCGCGACCTCGCGCCCGCGCCGGTTCAGCGTCAAGCGGCGCACCGTCCGCGTGCTGCTGTTCACGACCGTGGTCGCGGTTGTCCTGGAAGCTTTTTTCCTCGTCCAGTATGTCACCCGGAGCGGGGAGATCTGGGAGCTCGAGACCTTGCGGTCCGAGGCGATCCAGCACCGCCAGCAAGCTACCACCCTCTCCTCGGCGATGGAGGATCTGCGCAAGCAACTGTCCACCATGCGGGAAGTGAATGTTCGGTTGCGCGTCATGCTGGGCCTGGACCCGCCCAAAGTCCCGCCGTCGCCTCTCGGGTTGGGCGGCAAGGAAGAGACCCGCTTGGTTTCCCCGTCGGTGGGCGGCATGGGAGGCGAGGGCGGCTCGCTGTCGGACGTGGTCGCGCAATTGCAGCAGAAGCTGGCGTGGCTCAAGGAAGAAGCGGTCCTCCAGGAGCGGTATCTGCACGAACTGACCGGGATCGTCGGCGAGCGGCGCGCGCAGTGGGCGTCCACCCCGTCGATCTGGCCGGTCCGGGGCTGGGTCTCCTCAGGATTCGGGCGCCGCGTGTCTCCATTCACGGGGGAGGACATGATGCACGGCGGGCTGGATATTTCCGCGCCGATGAGCACGCCGGTCAAGGCGCCGGCGGCCGGCACCGTCATCGCGGTCGGGCCTGAGAAGAGTCTGGGCAACGTGGTTGTGGTGTCTCACGGCTATGGCTTTAAGACCCTGTACGCGCATCTGTCCAAGCTGAGAGTGAGGAATGGCCAGACCGTGAAGCGGGGAGACGTCATCGGCGAAGTCGGGAACACGGGGCTCTCGACCGGTCCCCACCTCCATTACGAAATCGAGCTCAACGGCGCGGCAGTCGACCCGATCAGGTACATCATCAACTAGACCTCTCGGCTACAGGGGGCGTCGTGCCGCCGCCCTGTCCACGAAGATCTCCTCGATCGACCGGCTCTTCCATTCCACGTAGTAATCGGTGATGCCGAACGCGCGCATGACGGTGGCGGCGGTGTCGATCAGCGAGACCGGCTGCTTGATCTCATACCCTGCCTTGATCCCTGGCCCCGCCGCGATCCAGGGGATGGTCATATCTTCGGACATCGAAGTGCCATGGGTCTTGGCGTGGCCTCCGTGGTCGGCGGTCACGATGAATGTCGTCCGGTCGAAGAGCCCCAGGTCCTTGAATCCCTTGGTGAGGCTCCCGATCCCCCGATCGACGTCCTCCACCGCCTTCAAATAGGGCTTGCTCATCCAACCCTGGTCGTGGCCGGCCGTATCGACGTCCGCTAGTTGGACGACGAACAGGGCCGGCTTGCCTTCGGTGGCCGTCTTGTACGAGGCGATGACGTCTTCGGCGATTTTCTTGGCGCTGCAGGCCGGCTCGTTAACGCTGCACACGTTCAGCAGCAGCCGGCGATCTTGTTTGATCACGTGCAGCAGCTTCTCTTTATTGAGAAACGCCGCGCCCCACTTGCTCCCGTTGAACGAGGCGATCTCAAACAGGGTCGGGGACTTGATAAAGCCCCGCGGGGGATCGTATTCGTTCCAGTCCACCCCGTGCTGGGCGACGGGCAGGCCGCTCATCATCGACGCGAAGGCCGGCAGCGTGAGGCTCGGCTCGACGGTCTGCGCCTTCATCGTGGAGGCCCCGCGCTTGATGAGCGCGTCCAGGGTGGGCACCTTAGCCTGCCTGAGCGCTTCGGGCCGCAACCCGTCCACCATGATGATCACGACGTTGTCGGCGTAGGCTGGCGGCGCGGCGGCGTGCGGCGTCTGCAGATCGACCAGGCCGATGCCGATGAGAGCGAGCGTCAACAACCAGTGAGTCGGTGCGGGGAATGCCATGCAGACCTCCTTGGTATGAACACAAAACGCCGGCATTCTACACAAGCGCCGAAGGGATTGCCACCCCACACGCCTTGACTCTGCTCCGACCCTTTTGTAGAGTGGGCCGCAGGCTCGCTCTCCCATTTGATGTGAGGTGGCGGTGTCGGACATCCAGCCGGCGACAGTCCCGTTCGCAGCCCAGGCCGTGCCGTTTCGGGAGATGCTGGCGACGGGCAAAATTCCCGAAGGCTTGATCACCAGTCCGTATGTCGCCGAGCAGTTCGTCGAGCGCCTCGTCCACTATGTCCTGAGTGTCCCGGCCGGCAGCTACTCGATCGCCAACCTCGGCAAGCTGCTCGAGCAGATGGACCCGCGACACCAAGTATTCTTTTTCAAAAGGTTGAAGGAGACGAGCCCCGACAGCCTGAAGCACTTCGCCCCTCTGTATTACGGCTTCATGTCCGAGTTCAGCGAGTTGCTGTTTACCTGATCATCCGCGACAGGGCCGGTTTGAAATCTCCTCCCGTTCGGCTTACACTGCTGAGCCTATGCGCACTTCTGCGGTGCAGGCATGAGCACGGTCCGCATCAACAAGTTCTTCACCGAACAGGGGTTCTGCTCCCGTCGCGCTGCGGATCGGATGATCGGAGAGGGCCGCGTCCGGATCAACGGGCGTGTGGCGGTCTTGGGCGATCAGCTGACGAATGCGGATGTGGTGACCGTGGACGGCCGCGTGGTGTCCCACCGGCCTCAGCCGGTGTACCTGGCGTACCACAAGCCGGTCGGCGTAACCTGCACCACGGAACCCCACGTGGCCGGGAACATCGTGCACGCCGTCGGCTATCCCGAGCGCATCTTCCCCATCGGCCGCCTGGACAAGGACTCTTCGGGCTTGATCCTGCTCACCAACGACGGCGACATCGTCAACCGCATCCTGCGGGCGGAGTTCGGCCACGAGCGGGAATACGTGGTCACCGTGGATCGCCCGTACCCGCCGTCCTTCCTGAAACAACTGGAGAAGGGGGTCTTGGTGCAGAGAGAAACAACCAGGCCGTGCCGGACGAAGAAAGTGGATGCGACCACCTTCCGGATCACGCTGACGGAAGGGCGCAACCGGCAGATTCGTCGCATGTGCTCGGCACTCGAGTACCGAGTCGTTGCCCTTGGCCGTATCCGCATCATGCACATTCGCCTGGGCGATCTGCCGGTCGCAAAGTGGCGGCATCTCACGCCCAAGGAGCGTGAGGAGTTGTTGACTGCCGTCGGTCTCCACGAAGAGGAAACAAAGGCCGCGTCATGAGCACCCCACGTCTCCTCCTGCTGATCCCGCCGCTGACACAGCTCAACACGCCCTATCCCTCCACCGCGTACTTGACCGGCTTTCTCAAGCGGCACGGCTACGACGTGACGCAGGCCGATGTCGGGATCGAGATGGTCCTCGCGCTGTTTTCTCGGGAGGGGCTGACGCGCGTGTTCGACCGGGTCCGTGACCTGCCAGGGGACCTGCCGGACGAAGCCGCGCAGATGCTGGCGTTGGAACAGGCCTATCTCGACTCGATCGACGCCGTGATCGGGTTTCTCCAGGGGCAGGATTCGACGTTAGCGCCTCGAATCTGTCAGGGACGCTTCCTTCCGCGAGGCCCCCGGTTTGCCCATGCGGACGAGGCGAGTCGCGCCTTCGGAACACTCGGCACGACGGACCGGGCCAGATATCTCGCCACGCTCTACCTGGAGGATCTGGCCGATCTGGTGCATGAAACCGTCACACCGCAGTTCGCGCTCAGTCGCTATGCGGAGCATCTGGGCCTGTCCGCCTCCTCCTTTGACCCGGTGGCGTGTGCCCTCGCCGAGCCGCCAAGTCTGACGGACGAGCTGCTGCTCGACGCCGTCTGGCGGCACGTGGAGGCGGCCGGCCCGACCCTCGTCGGGCTGACGGTCCCGTTCCCGGGCAACCTCTATGGCGCGCTCCGCATCGCCCAGGCTGTGAAGGCGCGGCGGCCGGCTGTGCGGATCGTGCTCGGCGGCGGGTACGTGAACACGGAGCTGCGGCGCCTCCACGAGCCTCGCCTGTTCGACTACGTGGACTACGTGACGCTGGATGACGGCGAGCGGCCGCTGCTCTGTCTCCTGGAGCACCTTGCCGGGAAACGCGATCAAGCAGAACTTCGACGGACCTTCCTGCGGTCGGAGGGGTGTGTCATGTGGCGCGACGGGGCCCGCGATCCCGAGTTCGGCATGGCCGAGCTCGGTACGCCGACCTACGCTGGGCTGGCACTCAACCGGTACCTCTCCGTCCTGGACACGCTGAACCCCATGCACCGGCTGTGGTCAGACGGGCACTGGAACAAGCTGACGGTCGCGCACGGGTGCTACTGGAAACAGTGCACCTTCTGCGATGTCGGCCTGGACTACATCGGTCGTTACGAGGCCACGCCGAGCGAGATCTTGACCGACCGCATCGAGGCGCTGATCGCCGAGACGGGGCGGCGGGGGTTCCACTTCGTGGACGAGGCGGCGCCGCCGGCGGGGCTCAAGGGTCTGGCGTTATGTCTATTGGAACGGGGCGTGGCGATCACGTGGTGGGGGAACGTCCGCTTCGAACTGGCCTTTACGCGGGACCTCTGCCGCCTGCTCGCCGCCTCCGGGTGCGTCGCCGTCACGGCAGGACTCGAAGCAGCCTCCGATCGCCTGCTTGACGCCATGAAGAAGGGGATCACCGTCGCCCAGGCCGCGCGCGTGGCGGCGTCGTTCCAGGCCGCCCACATCATGGTGCACGCCTATCTCATGTACGGGTTTCCGGGCGAAACCCTTGTCGAGACCGTGGAGACCCTCGAGCGCGTGCGGCAACTGTTCGCGCATGGCCTGATCCAATCGGCGTTCTGGCACCGGTTCCTCGCGACCGCGCACAGCCCCATCGGGCTGGATCCGGCAGGCCATGGCGTCCGCATCACGGGCCCGTCGTTCGGCGGCTTTGCCGAGAACGACCTCGCCCACGACGATCCGGCGGGGCAAGCGCCGGAGTGGCTCGGCGTCGGATTAAGAGCGGCCCTCTCCTCTTACATGCGGGGGGCGGGAGTGGCGGCCGATGTCCGGCACTGGTTCGGCCGTCCGGTGCCGCGACCGAAGGTGCCGCGCGATTGGCTTGCAAAGCTTCTCGCGGAGATGCGCACCGAAGACGACAGCGCCTGCGGCTTCCGTAGCCCCGAAGTCTCGGCTGAGGGGCGTTCTCCATTGGAACGTCGGTTCGTCTGGATCGGGGGCGCGCCGGTGAGCGAATCGTACGGGCATGACCGGCGCCGTGTGATCCTTCCTCACCAGACCGAAGACGTCGAGGTGCGACTCTCTTCGGAGAAGGCCGACTGGCTGCTGGACCTCATCCGGTCCGCGACGCCCACACGGGAGAGACGAGGCGAAGGCTATCCCACGCTCAGAGAAGTCCGCGAGACGTATCGGCTGGGCGGGCCGCGCGGGTTCGATGCGCTGGTCAGGTCGACGCTGTGGCAACAGGCACGGACCAGCGGGTTGCTGCTGGTCTGAGACGGGATATGCCGATGACCGCGTGCAGAGTTGTGGTGGTGAAGGACACGGCCGCACTCGCCCATGCGGCCGCCGAGTTGTTCGTGAAGCTGGCGGCGCAGACGGCAAGCGCGCGCCGTCCGTTTCACGTCTTGCTGGCCGGCGGGAGGACGCCGAAGGCCCTGTATGCGCTCCTCGCCTCCGGCGCGTACCGGTCGCGCGTGGACTGGGATCGGGTCGCCTTCTTCTTCGGGGATGAACGGGCCGTGCCGCCTGATCATCCGCAGAGCAACTACCGCATGGCCAATGAGGTGTTGTTTCGCCCCTTAGGA